>JABDQA010000143.1 GCA_013042475.1 Desulfofustis sp. | reverse complement strand
GTCGAAGACCGAATCTTCCTCCTGCAGTAACTCGGGATAACGCTTGCGCAGACGCTGGGCGGAGAGTTGAATCGGGGTCAATGGATTCTTTATCTCATGGGCGATACGCCGGGCAACTTCTCGCCAGGCTGCCATACGCTGCATGCGCTCAATCTTGGTGAGGTCGTCAAACACCAGGACAAATCCTATGGGCGCACCCTCATCATCCTCAAGGCGGGTAAAATTGATCAGCAGCGACAGCCGTAAACGGTTGATGCTGACTTTCAGGTGCTGCTCGATGGTCATTTTACCGGTGGTGTACAATTCCTCGATGAAACGGTCTAGAATATGAGTGTATTCGCGCGGCAGTGCTTCCCTATAGGTGATCCCAATAAATTTTGAACGATCGATGCGCAGCAGTTTGGCGGCGAAATTGTTGATGGTCGTGATCCGGCCGTGATCGTCTAATGAGACGACGCCGGCCGATACGTTCTGGAGGATGATCTCGGTGTATCGTCTACGCTGCTCTGATTCCTGGGAGCTTTGTTCGAGTGCCGCGTGAGTTTCGGCGAGCTGCTTGTTGCTGGTGTTAATGTTGCTGGTCATGGAGTTGAAAGAGGTGACGAGCTGGCCGATTTCGTCATCGGAAGACTCTTCCATGGTGAAATCGAAATCACCCTCGGAAATGCGCTTGGTAGCTGCCGCCAGTTTGTCGACCGGTTCGGTAATGGAGCGGGCGATGCGCAACCCGAACCAGATAGCAGCAAAGATGATGAGCAGGGTGACGATCAACAGAATCAGAAGGAGCCAGAATTTAAATGGATCCTTAAGATAGATAAGCTGACGGTAATCGTCGATACCGTCGGAGATGCGGTTCATCCTGTCGAGCTTGCTCTGATTGATGAGCAGAGAGGTGACGAGGATGCCGCTAGTTCCGGGCGGCTGCCCAAGGTCGATCGTCGTCACATGCCGTATCAGTTCTCCTCGTTCGGTGTTCTGTATTATTGACTCAGGCTGATCACTTCTGCGGACCTGCTGCATGGTTTCCACCGGGATCCGTGGAGGGGCGATAGCCCGGAGCCCCCTATTCGCGACAGTCACCTCCAGATCAGTCTTGTCGACGATCAATGTGAGCATCGACGGTATGGTGGCTGGGGTGAGATAGAGCATCTGTTTGAGCAGGGGGGTCAGCGTTTTTTTATTCAGCGCTTCAAGCTTGGAGGTATCCATCTTCTTGATGATTCTGTCAGAACTAACGGCAGCCTGTTTCTCGGTATCTACAATTACTGTGCGAGCAAGACCGAGAGATTCTTGCAGGGATTGCTCGATACTTGAACTGAACCAATAGTCGACGCTGGATGATATGAATTGCAGGGCCACAAAGAAAAGAAGAATGGTAGGAAGCAGCGACAGGCTCAGGAAAGAGATCACCAGTTTGGTGCGTAGCCGGCTTCCCATGACATGGCTTTTACGCTCAAAAATAAGCTCGGCCAGGTACCGCAGAACCAGGAAAAGGACAACCAGAAGAAGAATCACGTTGAGATTGATCAACGCGAATATGACGATATTTGAGTTGACCGGAAGTTGAATGTCCTTCTCGAACAGCTTGCCCTGAAGCCAGATAAATAGAGGAATAAGGCAGATACAGAAGACGATAACGCGGATGACCAGCTTTCTTTTTTGACGTCTCTGCTGGACGGTTGGAACCGGACTCAGCGCCATGAAATCCGCTGATGAACGATCACTGATGTGGGAACCGTCTCGTGCTGCCATAGTCTGGATTATCTACTTAATACATGAACTCAATCGAGTGCCAGTCTGTTTTCAAGTCCCACCAGGAGACGAAGGGTACCACTCTGCGCAGACTGAAGGGAAGCGTCTTTTTATGAAGATCGGCCTTGACCCGCAGCCGGTAAGTCTGATCGGGTTCCAGCTCTTCAAGCTTAACTATTTTGAGGCCGTTGACTTCATTTATCAGAGGTAACGCCTCATCGAGTGATTTTACCGTATGAATTTTTTTGCTGAGTTCTTCGGTCTCAATGCTATACAGCTGTTTCAGGGTATCGTAGCTGAGCGTATGGTTAAACTCTATACTGGTGATCTCCTTGTCTGGCCAGTTGGATTGAACCCTCTCAAGCTCGACGAAAAACGAGAAATTAAGCGGAATCCCGCTGTGCAGTCCTTCAACCATTTGTGGGGTCAAACTGTTTTTCAGCTCCCCGAAAAAGAGCAGATGAGTATCTGAAGTGGTGACAATGATATCAGTGAAATGGGGGCCGCTGATTTGTTCTGAAGCAGCACCATCACCCTTTGTCAAGACAAGCGTGATGAGCAGTATAAAAATGCAGAATAGTGCACAGATGGTTGGCTTTTTAAAAAACATAGCTAAGAATGAAGCAATCTCCTCATATCTACCACCCTATCGCAGAACTGTGGAGGCTCAAAGGGATTGTTATCGTTTAAGAATCGCTCCTACTCTACTTGATAATAGTGGTGATGTCCACGGCTCGTTATGGGGGGAATTGGCTCCTGTCCATCCGGAAACGGTTCTTGTGCCCACACTTCGTTCTACTCGATATTTCATCCTCTGACGTTACCGTGCGTGCGTGAAAAATCTCGCGCGCCTCATGATCTTAAACAAAATTAATGGCTTCCATATAGACACTGACTCACTTGACAGAGGGTGTTGCTTTTTTGAGCATATGTCTGTATATAAGGCTAACACAGCTTGAGTCCCATATAATAAGCAAAAGCAATTTCACCATACGACATGTCCCCACGGCCAAAGAAACTTAGACACTGTGAAGGCAACTTCTGCGGACGAGCATTCAAGCCAACCGGAACGCCACTGACCGAACTGCATCAGGTCGATCTTCATCGGGATGAACTGGAAGCGCTGAGACTCTGTGATTTTGAAGGGTTGACTCAGGAAGAAGCCGGATCCCGAATGGGTGTTTCCCGGGGCACAGTGCAGCGCATCATCACCGGTGCAAGGAAAAAGACGGCCCAGGCCCTGACCGAGGGACAGGCGCTGGTTTTCGTCGACTCCGAGAGCTGAGTTTCTATTTTTCCGCACTTGCCATATTGGGATTATCTTGTTTTCACCTGCTTCAAATTCAAGGATGAAATGGTTATGCACTGCCTCGCAATCAAAAGGGTGAATAGACTCTTCCAAGATTAAAACGGTTAGTTATTCTCCGTTGGGCAAGAAAGTGGTTCCGCGTGCGACGCTTCGCGAACTGGTGAGATTGGTAACCATTTTATCGCTTTGCTAGCCATAACGATGCAGTCTAAATAAAACCATCCTGGCTCGTGCCCGTTTTTAAGAAGTGGCTGATTAAGACGGAGCAAATTAGGCGTCTACACGTTTTCCCTGGTTTTGTGGAACTCTACAGCGGGCCACTTTTCCATGAAATAGTTGAGCATCCACTCGTTTTCAGCAAGATAGGTAAGAAAGCCTTCAGCGTCCCGGGCCAGACTCGACTGGTTGGCCCGCTCGAACTCCAGCATTTTTTTCTTGTCGCCACAACTCACCCAGCGGGCCGCACGGAAATTCACCGGTTCGTAAACCGCATCGACCCCGTACTCATTTTTTAGCCGCGCCACGGTGACCTCGAATTGCAGCACTCCCACGGCGCCCATGATGCAGTCGGAGCCGAGAAGCGGATGGAACACCTGGATGGCGCCTTCTTCGGCGAGCTGGATCAATCCCTTCTGCAATTGCTTCGTTTTAAGTGGATTTCTCAAAATTACGCGGCGAAAGTGTTCTGGGGCGAAATTGGGAATGCCGGTGAACTTCAGTGCCTCCTTGGAGGTGAAGGTATCGCCGATCTTGATGGTGCCGTGGTTGGGCAGACCGATGATGTCGCCGGGCCAGGCCTCCTCGACATTTTCGCGGTCCTGGGCCATGAAAATTATGGCATTTGCCAGGTTGATTTCTTTTCCGATTCTGTGGTGGCGGACTCTCATTCCTTTTCTGAAGACACCCGAGCAGATGCGCATGAAGGCGATTCGGTCTCGATGAGCGGGATTCATATTGGCTTGAATCTTGAAGACGAAACCGGAAAACTGTTCTTCGTCAGGTTCCACTACCCTGGAAACTGTCTTGCGGCCGGAGGGAGCGGGGGCCATGTCAACGAAAGTATCGAGCATTTCCTGGACCCCGAAATTGTTGATGGCACTGCCGAAGAATACAGGTGTCTGGTTGCCTTTCAGGTAGTGGCTGTATTCAAATGGGTTGGCGGCTCCTTCGAGGAGCTCGATTTCATCTCGAAGATCTGCTGCCTGGTCTCCGATAGAAGCCTCAAGTTGGGGATCGTCGAGGTCGGAAATGGTGAGCGCCTGCTGCTTCCTGGTCTCTGAGCCGGGGGAGAAAATTTTTAGTTCTTTTCTGTAGAGATTGTAGACCCCTTTGAACCGTTTGCCCATGCCGATGGGCCAGGATAGCGGAGTGCACTCAATCTGCAGCTTCTCTTCTATTTCGTCCAAGAGCTCCAGTGGGCTGCGCCCTTCGCGATCGAGTTTGTTGATGAAGGTGATCAGTGGAGTGTTGCGCAGCCGGCAGACTTCCATCAGTTTTTCTGTCTGGGTTTCGACTCCTTTGGCGCTGTCGATGACCATCACTGCCGAGTCAACTGCGGTCAATACCCGGTAGGTATCTTCAGAAAAATCCTGATGCCCCGGGGTGTCAAGCAGGTTGACTTCAAAATCGCGGTAGGTGAATTTCATCACCGAGGTGGTAACCGAGATGCCGCGCTCCCGTTCAATCGCCATCCAGTCACTGGTGGCGTGTCTCTCAGCCTTGCGGGACTTGACCGCGCCGGCCAGATTTATGGCTCCGCCGTAAAGAAGGAGCTTTTCGGTCAGGGTTGTTTTACCGGCGTCCGGATGACTAATGATCCCAAACGTGCGGCGCCTCTCTACTTCCTTGTTTAGACGGGTGCTCATTTGCTACCTTGAAAATGGTCTTTGTACCCAAACTATGCAATGCGGGTGAAAATTAAATCCTCGACAAATTGCCTTGCGCTACAATTTCCACACGCGCCTTGATTCCGAATTCAAATTATCATTTTTCAAGGCTGCTTTAATGAAAATGTCCTTTGCTGAAAATGTCCTTTGCGAATTTGCTACTACTCGGTATTGTTGCGTTACCCCAAAAAATTGAGAAGAATAGGTTTTTTTTAAATAATTGCAACTTTTAATCTGCAAAAGAGATGGATAATCAAAGAAATATATTGGTGACCGGGGGGTGTGGTTTCATCGGCAGCAACTTTATTCACCTGGTGGCCGGAATACGTCCGAACTGGAGGTTGGTAAATCTCGATCTGCTCACCTACGCCGGCAACCTGAAGAATCTCGAAGGGATCGACGAGGGCAGGGGATATCGTTTCGTCAAAGGGGATATCTGCGATCAAGCTCTGGTCAATTCTCTGTTCAAACGAGAAAGAATCGACACGGTGGTCCATTTCGCCGCCGAATCGCATGTGGACCGCTCGATAGTCGATCCTGATGCATTTATCAGAACAAATATATTCGGTACATTTACTCTGCTCGAAGCTGCCAGAAGCTATTGGCAGGGTGGCACTAACACGATTGCCAAACCAATATTTCTACATGTGAGCACCGACGAGGTATTCGGTTCACTCGGGGAAAGCGGCTATTTCACTGAAACCACACCCTATGATCCCCGTTCCCCGTATTCAGCTTCCAAAGCCTCGTCTGATCATCTGGCGTCTGCTTACTTCCATACCTACGGATTACCGGTGATAATCACAAACTGCTCCAACAATTACGGACCCTACCAGTTCCCGGAAAAGCTGATTCCGCTCATCTTCAACAACGGCAGAAACGGAAAGGAACTGCCGGTTTACGGGGACGGCAAGAATATCAGGGACTGGCTGTACGTCACCGACCACTGCCAGGCGGTCGTCGAGGTGATCGACAGGGGCAGCAGCGGCCGAACCTATAATATCGGCGGCAACAACGAAAAAACCAATATCGAAGTGGTGACCCTCATCTGCGAGATGCTTGATGCCAAGATCGGACCCTTGCCGGATGGTCGCAGCAGGAATTCCCTGATCACCTTTGTGACCGACCGTCTGGGTCATGATCGTCGATATGCGATCGATTCCTCCAGACTGAAAGAGGAGATCGGCTGGCAGCCGTCGGTTTCTTTCGAACAGGGAATCGAGATGACAATCGACTGGTATCTTGCCAACCAGGAGTGGCTTGCCACGGTTATCGACGGGTCCTATCAGGATTATTACAAGAAAATGTATGCATGAGATATGGAAGTAATTACCACAGAAATACCCGGAGTGCTGATTCTCAAGCCGAAAGTGTTTGGCGATGACCGCGGCTTTTTCATGGAAAGTTTTAACCGCAAAACGTGGGTCTTGGCCACCGGCGTGGACTGCGATTTTGTCCAGGACAATCACTCCCGGTCGACCCGCGGGGTACTCAGAGGATTGCACTACCAGATCAGGCAGCCCCAGGGTAAGCTTGTGCGGGTCGTCTCCGGTGAGGTGTTTGATGTGGCAGTAGATGTAAGGCGCTCGTCTCCGACCTACGGCAAGTGGACCGGAGTAAGACTCAGCGCCGAAAATAAACTGCAGATTTGGATACCTCCTGGTTTTGCCCATGGATTCATGGTTCTCTCCGAAGAGGCCGACTTCCTTTACAAAGCCACCGATTTTTATGCCTCCGAGCATGAACGGGCGATCATCTGGAACGATCCGGATCTGGCCATTTGCTGGCCGACGGATATAACTCCAGAGTTGTCCGCCAAGGACAGTGAGGCGCCGCTGTTTAAAGATGCCGAAGTCTTCGCCTGATGTTCAAATTTATTCATGCAGCCGACATTCATCTGGACAGTCCACTAAAGGGCCTGGAAGCCCATGAGGGCGCTCCGGTTGAAGAAATAAGGGGAGCGACGAGAAGGGCTTTCGATAACCTGATTGACCTGGCTGTCGAGGAAAAAGCTGATTTCCTCCTGATCGGCGGGGATCTCTATGACGGTGAATGGAAGGATTACAACACCGGGCTTTACTTTGTCGGTCGCATGGGCAAATTGCGACAGGCAGGCATTAATGTCTTCCTGATTTCGGGTAATCATGATGCGGCCAGCCAGATAACCCGTACCATGCCCCTGCCCGACAACGTCGTACATTTTCCGTCCCGGGAACCGCGGTCGCACATTCTGGAAGATCTGGGCGTGATCATTCACGGTCAGAGTTATCGTACCAAGGCAGTTACAGACAATCTCGTGTCCGGCTACCCTCGGGGAGATTCCAACTATTTCAATATCGGCCTGCTCCATACCTCACTCACCGGTCGGGAAGGGCATGAAAACTATGCCCCCTGCAATCCAGATGAATTGAAATCCAAAGGGTATCAGTATTGGGCTCTCGGACACATTCATAAACGGGAAGTGGTTTCGACCGACCCGTGGATTGTCTTTCCGGGCAACATCCAGGGACGCCACATAAAGGAGGCGGGGGCCAAAGGAGCCTCCGTCGTCACGGTGGATGACAACCAGGTTGCGGAAGTCGAAGCGCACACGCTGGACGTGCTGCGCTGGGCGACCTGTGAGGTGGATCTTTCCCAATCGGAGACCATTGACAGGGTCAATGATGCTGTCGGCTTCGCACTGGCTGAGCAGCGGGAGCACGCGGACGGCAGGAGTATGATTGTCCGGTTGGTTCTGACAGGTGAATGCCCCGTGCATGCCCAGTTGTTTGACAGAATTCCCCAGTGGACACAGGAGATTCGGGCACTCGCGGCAGGCATTGGCGACGTCTGGCTCGAGAAGGTGATATTCAGGACCAGACGGAAAAAGAGTCTCGAGGAAATTCTTGGTCGGGATACCCCCCTAGCGGGACTTGTCGAGTCGATCAGGAAGCTCGAATTCGATGCAGCAGACCTGTCGGATATGGTACCGGAGCTGGCAATTCTGAAGTCAAAATTGCCGCCTGAAATATTTAGCGGGGATGAGTTCTTTCTCGAATTTTCGCCTGATCAATTTCCAGAACTGGGGGTTGAAGTCCAGGAACTGCTGATCGCCAGGCTGTTGCAGCACGGTGGGGAGAAATGAGATTAAAGCTTCTCGAACTCAAGGCCTTCGGGCCGTTCACCGAGCAGATTCTGATTTTCGACTCCTCAACACCGGGTCTTCATATCATCTACGGGGACAACGAGGCAGGCAAGAGTAGTGCCTTAAGAGGACTCAAGGCCCTGCTTTACGGATTCCACAGTCAGACTCCTGACAACTTCGTCCACCCTTACGATCAACTGCTTGTCAGCGGTTGTCTTGAACGTGACGATGGTCGGGAGTTGTGCTTCCAGCGCCGTAAAAGGCGGATCGGTGACCTGTTGGATGGAGATGGGAATCCTCTGGAAGCAGCCACTCTGGAGCCGTTTCTTCAGGGAGTGGAACCAGAATTCTTCGAGTCGCTTTATGGCATCGATCACCGACAACTGGTGGAGGGAGGCATTGAGATCCTCTCACAGAAAGGCGAGGTCGGGCAGACCCTGTTCGCTGCCGGGGCAGGTCTATCTTCTTTGAAAAAGGTTGTCGATAAGTTCGAGCAGGAAGCAGCCGATCTCTTCAAACCGACCGGCCAATTGCCGCTGATCAATAAGGCGGTCAAACGATTCAAGGAATTAAAGAAGGAAGTGGGTGTAGCCAGTCTTTCTTCCAAGGACTGGAGGGATCTCAAGGATGCCCTGAACGAAGCGAAGTTTCGGCGCAGCACCCTGGAGAAGGAACGGGACGAAAAGAACAGCATGCTACGTCGGCTTGAACGTCTGGAGCAGGCGATACCGGAACTCGCCACTCTACATGTCGAGCGGGAGCGCCTGCGAGAGCTGGGCGAGGTTACGCTGCTGCCGTCCGATTTCAGTGAGCGATACCGGCTGCTGGATGAGCTGGTGCGTGAATCGAAGAATCAGTTGCAGAAGACCTCCGAGAAACTCGGGCAGCTGGAAGAAAAGCGCAGGTCCATCTCCTTGAACGTGACGCTGCTGGATCATGGTGAACTGGTGGATGACTTTCACCAGCGGTTGGGAGAATACCGCAAGGGGCAGAAAGATAAGCCTGAGCGCAACGGGATGCGGATCAGTTTGCGCCAGGAAGCTGCCCAGCTAATGAAACAGGTTCGCCCGGATCTGGGGTTGGAAGATGTTGATTCCTTGCGTCCGGTGCTGGCCAGGAAGAAGACGATACAAACATTGAGTGGTCGCTTCGAAGCCATAAACCACCAGCTGCGCCAGGCCGAAAACCAGTCTGAAATTGCAGAACTTGAAATGCGGGAGGTGAAACAAACGCTCGCTGGCCTGGAAGAGATCCAGAATTCCCAGGAGTTGGAACAGTCGGTACGATTGGCTCACCGAGCCGGCGATCTGGATACCCTGATCGTGGAGCATAGAGACCGAGTCGAGCGGTCTGCAGCTGAGTGCCGGGCTGAATTGCAGAGGATCGGCCTGTGGTCCGGTGAGCTGGCTGAGCTTCCTCAGCTTTTCCTTCCTCTTCATGAGACCGTCCATCAATTTGAACAGCATTTCGGTACGATAATCGATAAACGTAAAAATCTAGATAAAGAACGCCGCCAGGATGTCGAAGAGCTCAAGGCTCTGCAGGCCGAGATCAACCGAATCATCCTACTAAGGAAACTGCCATCGGAGAATGATTTGACCCGAATTAGACGGCAGCGGGATGAGGGCTGGCAGCTGATACGCCGGCAATGGCTCAATGGCGAGGACGTGACCGAGGAAAGCCGGGCATTCGACCAGGAAAGATCTCTGCCGGTTGCCTATGAAGGGTTGGTTCGAAATGCGGATCTGATGGCTGACAGGTTGCGAAACGAAGCCGATCGGGTGGCCAATATGGCGAATCTGTGTTCTCAGATAGAGGCCTTGGAGCAAGCTCTGGCCGGTTATGACCGACTTGAAGATGAGCTAATTGGTCAGGAAAAAGAGCTGACTTCAACCTGGGCAGAGCTATGGGAGCCTGTCTCCATCACCCCGCTATCACCAAAAGAAATGAGCGAATGGCTTACCGCGATTGACAGACTCCGCTACAGGGTTAACGAACTGATGAAAAATAAAGAGGACCTAGCCAGAGAGGAAAGACAGCGGGCTCAGCTCTGTGACAATCTGCGGCAGGGAATCAAGGCTGCCGATAAAGACGACGGTCCGGACAGCAGTGAGCTTGGTCCGCTGCTGGTCTTTGCTGAAACACTGCTGGAGAAGATGGAAAGCCAGCGCAGCAGACTGCAGCAGATGCGGGACCGACAGGGACAGGCGGATAAAAAACTCCAGCAGGCACAGCAGGAATTGGCTGACGCCCAGCAATTGCGCACGGACTGGCAAGTCCAGTGGAAAAATGCGGTATCCGGCTTGGGGCTTGAAGAGGACATATCCCCGCCCGAAGCACACGACTACCTCGATAACCTGCAGAACTGCCTGGTAAAGGTGCGGGAGGCAGACGAACTGCAGAAGCGAATTGACGGTATCGACCGTGACGCGGCTGATTTTGGACGGGAGGTGAGAGATCTTCTCCGGCGAGTCGAATCAGAGAAGGCTGCTCTGCCATTGGATCAGGCGGTTCTTCACCTGAGAACCTCACTTGAGCAGGCCCGCAACGATCAGACGAGACACAAACAGCTCCAGGAAGATATCGAAGATCTGCGTGCCGACCAGGCAAATCTCCGGAAAAGCCTGGAGGACGGTGATGAGCAGATGGCCGAACTGCTGAAAACAGCTGGTTGTGCTCACCCGGTTGAACTGCCAGAAATCATCGACCGGTTCGTCCAATTTCAGCAAATTCAGGAGAGGATTGAGGCGATCGAGGGCATCCTGGCCAGGATAGGGGGCGGAGCAACCGAAGTCGAGTTGACCGCCCAGGCTGCAGCAGTGGATGCCGATGAACTGCCTGGTCAGATTTCAAAGATGCAGAAGGACATCGAGGCGAACCTGAATCCTGAGATCGTCCAGATTTCGCAGGATATAGGAGAGATCAACAGTCGGCTCAAGGATATGGACGGTTCGGCCAGGGCTGCCGATGCCAGAGAGAAGATGGAGCAGGAACTGACCGGACTCAGGACGCTGGCGGAACAATATTTCAAAGTAAAACTGGCATCCAGGATCCTCCAGCAGGAGATAGAACGCTACCGGGAGGAGCATCAGGGCCCGGTGCTGAAAATAGCCTCAGGGTATTTTGTCGAGCTGACTCTGAACTCGTTTAGCGAGCTCAAGGTAGACATTGATGAACGGGGTGGACCCATTCTCGTGGGTATTCGGCCCGACGGCAGATCGATAAAGGTTGATGGTATGAGCGACGGGACCCGCGACCAGCTTTATCTGGCTTTGCGGTTGGCAACCCTTGAATGGCGCCTGAAGAAGAGCGAATCGATACCGTTCATAGTCGATGACATCCTGATAAATTTCGACGACGACCGTTCTCGGGCCGCGCTGTCCGCCTTATCGGGCCTGTCCAGACAAAACCAGGTGATCCTCTTCACCCATCATCAGAAAATCGTCGAGCTGGCAGAGACAGTCGGGAACACTTCCGAGATCATCATCCATCGCCTGCCTGATTGACACTCTACCCGCCCCAGACCAGTTCGCCTCCCGAAAAGCCTAGTCCACCGCAGATTGCCAGATTGATGAGGTAGAAGACGAAGAGCTTTTTCTGCGGGGCGCCCTTTTTTTTCTGCTGGACAGTGGCAAACAGCATGACAGTGAGCGCCACACCCAGGATCAGCTTGATGATGATCCATTGGTTGACATCACCTGCAAACCATTGCTGCCAGTCGAGCAGACCGGCTATATACACCGGAACTACGGAGATCAGGGAAAGAAGGATACAGTGGTAGGCGGTGACGGCGTAGTTCTTGTCCGGCCATTTCATATCGGCTAGCGAAAAAGCGACACTGCCAACCACCAGGCCCATCGGTAGATGAACGACGATGGGATGAATGGGATGGTGAAAACCGAACACCGCCAGCAGATTGTAAAATGATTCGATCATGTCGATTCTCTTTGATTAGATTTAACAACCAGACAGCACATCATGGATGAAGCATGGCAACACATCAGCCGTTACATTAATCACAATTATCCGGAATGAAAGTGATTCAGCGCTTTTTCTGAAACTTCCGGATCGCCTTATTTAGCCTTTAAAAAAGCGTAGAGGTCGGCCACATCCTGGTCGGATATTTTTTCTTCCGGATATTTCGGCATGATCGGAGAACCTGCATTGCGGATGATCCTTTCAAATCTCCAATAACTCATACCCAAGTTGTTGACCACCGGGGCCTTGCCGTCATTGCCATTGGGACCGTGACAGGCGAAGCAGTTGTGCATCGAGTACCAGCGTTTGCCGTCTTCCGGATTGCCCATGGGAGCACTGCAGCCGGTTACAATTAGAATTCCCAGAAACATGAGCAGTATAAACGACATTATCTGTAGATTAAGTTTGCATGGATCCTTGGCCATAAATCTTCCCTTTTGGCAATTACTGTGAGATGGTTCTCAAAATTTTCGATGCGTTTGTTTAATTATTGATTAGCCTCGCGGAATAGCTCTTATATTGCAACGATTCGTTCAATGATGCCGGGTTCTTGAAACGCTTTCGAGAGCTATTTTTTTTTCGTGATAAACAATGTTACGGTTGCTTTTCTTGCCTCGCCTGGTGATCAT
>JABDQA010000135.1 GCA_013042475.1 Desulfofustis sp. | reverse complement strand
ACGTTGTACCGGGAAAAGTAATGGCGGCTGATGTGGTGAACCTCACCTCTGCCAAGACTGCCAATGATATGGATCTGAAGGTGATGGTCGACGGAAAGATGGTAAACATCAATGAGGCACAAGTAGTACAGACTGATATCATGACCAGCAATGGAATAATACACGTTATTGATACTGTACTGATCCCTTAACCATAGCTAATAGCTAGTGCAATAACAACTTTCACAGGGGCAGCTTCTTGATCTGGAGCTGCCCCTCTCTGTTTGGAGCATTTCCAGGGATAAAAAGGGTGAGCCTCTGGTCCCGGAATAATCACAATGGGAAGATTTATTCGGCGACAGGCAGAACGTGAATCGCCTTGACCACAAGTTCGATTTGGTCGCCCGGAGAAAGTCGGAGTTCTTCCACAGATTCGGTTGTCAAAACTGACGACATTTCGTGCGGAGCGGTCACCTCTAATTTAACCATTGACATGATATCGCCCTTGGTGACGCTCTTAACGGTTGCCTTAATTCTATTGCGGGCTCCATATTTCATCGCTGTTCCTCCTTTAGTGAACAAAATTAGATGTTGAAGAGGGTGTCTTGGCAGTGACACTCTCTGGTAAGATTTATCCGACTTGAGACGCTTTGGTTAGTCGGCTTTAGCTGCTCATACTCATAACTCAAATCCCACCAGCACTCCGTAGCGCTGCATCTCGTCTGGCAGGGAGAACTGAGTTAAGGCCAGAGAGACGGCCTTTTCCTCCAGTTTATCAACAATTACGTTTCTCCAGTCAAGAACCACGGAGAAAGGTTCACTTGTGAGTATTTTTTCGGGCTGGGAGAGATACTCGGCCAGCGATTCCAGCCGCTGCTTCGGCGTTTCTAGTTTACTGCGGTACTGTTCGAGATCATGTGTGGTCTCTTCGAGCAATTCCGTGACCTTCTCCAGTTTCTCCTTCTGCTCGACAGTCTGGACGCCGAACACATTGTGGCTTCTGCCGCCCTCTCCGAACATTCTCGACATGGCTTTAAGATTTGACTGCTGCTGGTAAAGATCGGAAAGCTCCGCCAGAACGGCAACCAGCTTTCGGGATGCGGCCAGGATGATAGTTTCGATACTGAGCTGTTCGAGTCCTGCCCTGGCCTCCGTCTCCGTTGCTCCCAAGGGAAATACCTTATGGTCGGTGAAGGTCACGGTCTGCATCTTTGCATCGCCGACCACCATCTCGCCGCGCTTTTCTCTGCCGAAAATGGTCCTGTCGGTGCGGGTCATGGTCAACAGCAGATAGTTTGCTGGTTCCGAACCCTGCTCGGCAGCGAGCAGCTGTTCCGGGTTCTCCGACCCGGCAAGCAGTGCTTTCAACTGGGGAGAGGCGGACCATTTCTTTCGGTCAGCGAGGATGGGTCCGGGGATAGTCGCGACCAATTCCTTACTGTACTCTTTGCAGACGGCCAGCGGTTCCCGCAGCTTGTTACGATAGCCCCGCACCTTTTTGATCTGCGGATCGACAGTATCGGCCAGGTGATCGAGCACCTCGTTTTCCAGGTGGCGAACCTGCAGCCATTGTTTTATTTCTTCCCAGGACATTGAATAAAAGAGATGTGTGCCTAGAAATAATAATTGTCCAGACAGTGGCCATGAGGACTGTATCGTGGTTCGGCATATACACAAACTGCTTTAAATCCTCAAGACAAATTCTAAGATTCTTACTCGTTTTGTCTAAAATTATATGCAGAAACTGCACACCGCCCCCATTGTCGATAAGACAATTCCCTGAACTTTGATGGTAGCGCCGTTAACCAGAACATATGTTGGGCTACTCCGAGGCTGGCGGCACCGCCGGATAGACAGAGCTGAGCCTCGTTCGCAATCCACTTTTATTGCATATCTTGTATTGCATAAATTTGACACGAGGTCCAGTTCATTAAGATATAGGCATATTTCGGCAGAAAAAATCTTCTGGAGGGAATTCCAAGGGCGACAAGGCGCTGACAGACGAGAAGTAAGAGAAAGAATAGAAGATAGACTACGAGCGGCTGCCTTTCGATGCGCCGGATCTCGGCAAACGAAAGAAAAGGAAGAAAGGTGCGCCGACAGATATCTGTTTCCAGCACGAGGTGAAGGAGATCTATTGATCCCTCATTTCTGCTGATTTAGAAAATTCACCAGAATTTCGTTGAAACGATCCCTCTGCTCGATATTGGGCAGGTGGGCGGCTTGGGGAATTATCACCAGTTCGGACTGTGAAATTCCGTTGTGCAGCACTCCGGCCGCTTCGACGGTGCAGGCCGGATCGCCTTCGCCCACCAGAACCAGCGTCGGCGCGGAAATCTTGGCCAGGTTGCCGCAGATGTCCATATCTCTGATCGCCTCGGCACAACCGATATAGCCTTCAACCCCGGTCCCCAGAATCATTTCCCGCACTGCCTCGAGCTGGTCCGCCCCGGTGGTATGAAAGGGCGGCGTGAACCAGCGCTCCAGGGTGCCGGACACCAGGGCTTCTAGGCCGCCTGATCTGGCATTGTCTATGCGCTCGTCCCAGAGCGATTTGGGCCCCATGATGCAGGCAGTGTCGCAGAGACAGAGGGACTCCACTCTTTCCGGGTAGAGGGTGGCCAGCATTTGGGCGGTGAAGCCTCCCATGGACAGCCCGACAAAATGGATCGCTTCGATATCGAGCTCATCCAGCAGCGCGCGGGCGTCTTCGGCCAACAGTTCGATCGTGTATGGTCCAGGCGTCGTTTCGGTTCCGCCGTGCCCCCGCTGATCGTATCTCAACACCCGGTACTTGCCGGTGAGGGCTGCCATCTGGCCGTCCCACATGGAGTAGTTGGACATCAGGCTGTTGCTGAACATGGCCACGGGACCGTCGTCAGGACCCTCCAGCCGGTAGTTGATCTCGAGATTGTTGGCCTTGATTTTCATTTTTTTCCTTTTGAGCGGTGAGTAGAGGGTAACTTCAACCTGAAAGACCGGCTTATGGCACGTCTCC
Source organism: Desulfofustis sp. (assembly GCA_013042475.1). Lineage (GTDB taxonomy): Bacteria > Desulfobacterota > Desulfobulbia > Desulfobulbales > Desulfocapsaceae > JABDQA01. The sequence continues at coordinate 1,559 of JABDQA010000135.1, read as the reverse complement.
CTTAGTAGTGTCTACCCTTAATGTCAGTCAAACAACTGCTTGGCGTTGTCGTAGGCGATTTTCCTGGCCACTTCCGGCGGTAGCTGGGCCAGCCAGTTCCTGTCAAAGGCGATGATCTTCTCGTAGTTGTCCCACTGGGCGTTTACCCAGGTATCGCTGCCGATGGTAATCCTGTCTGTATAGCCAAGAAACAGCTTCTCCCATTCCGGGTCGAGCTGCCCCTGGGGGGCGATGTCGTACTCCCGGATGGAGATATCCACCCAGAGGTTGTCAAAACGATCGAACATCCGGGCCACCACCTCTGGCGGGTCGGACATTCCCGCGTGGGCCCAGAGAATCTTGGCCCGTGGTTCGTAGTCGAAGATTTTCTCCACCGCCTCATGGGTAGAGTGCACATGGAGGTAAATATCGCGTTCAACCGCCAGCTGCACCGTTTTCTTGATCACCTCGGAGTCGGCATTTATGGGATCATGTATGTGAAATTCACCCAACCCATTGTAGATGGGCATCTTGAGCCGTGTCTTGAAGTAGTCGATTATCTCTTCATGCTGAAACCAGTTGCTGGAGGTGATCTCATCGTGGTAGGGGCGCAGAAAGGGGATGATGCGCTCAGGGTCTTCCCGGTAGAGCATCCTGGTCCCCTCGTCCGGTGAACTCGAGACCAATGCCCGGGTAACCCCAGCGCGTTCCATCTTCTCAATCACGACATTCGGAGGGTAGACCGACCAGGCAGGTTCCTTGTAGTGCACATGGGTGTCGAAGATGGGCTGTTTCGGGACCGCTCCATCACTCCCATAGGCACGCTCCGCTGTCCCCACCACTCCCGTCATTAGCGCACACGTACTTATTGCAATGATGGATACAATCAATCGCATGGCTCTTTACTCAAATACCTTAAGGGTTTCGGCGATGATCGCTGTTCGCCTTTTGCGCTCGACCCCCTCGATGATAATCAGTTCACCCGAGACCTCGAACCTCATTTTGTCGAATGTGCGCAGTTTTTCCTGGTCGGCTACTTCGAAGATCAAATCGTAGATGTCACCTTTTTTGGAGGTAATCTCAAATCCGGCGGTCTCGCCGCCGTTGGCCGCCATTCCAGCTTTGATGGGCCCTAAAATGGTTATCTCTTCGACGTCAGCATCGTCGAGGCACAACCCGGCGCGCTGATCGTAGGTGCTCCCTTGAGTGCATGAGCACTGGCTGGAGTGGGCCCATGGATTGAAATCGGAGGTGCAGGTGCCCTCGGCTAGGACTCCGGTCCTGAGCGATGCCCAGACCGAAGAGCAGAACATTAGAGTACAGAAGGATGCGAGCAGGATATTCTTCAATAGCGATCTCTCGGGGCAGTCGTTTTTAAAAATTATTTTTAACTCCTATAATCACTTCTTCACGGCTCCGGGTAATAAATATCAATTTTTGAGGTGTTCCTACCGGATTTATCCCGCTATAGTGCCCTAGCACCAGGATGACCCATTTTTAGCCCAGTGGGGCAAAATCAATTTCGCATTGATTTTCCCCATCCCGCCAGCTACGATGGTGCGAACAACCACTGAGATCAG
>JABDQA010000147.1 GCA_013042475.1 Desulfofustis sp. | reverse complement strand
TGCCACAGAAAAACTGTGGCCCTGGAAACTCCTGCTGGCCGCCATTTTAATCCTGGCGGCCGCAGGAATCTATGGCTCGGTAAAACGTATCGACTATGAATGGCGCTGGTACCGGGTGCCTCAGTACTTCCTCTATAAAGGTGAAGATGTAGTAAAAACGCCCTTTGACGGAGTGGTGAAAGAGATTTCAATGTCAGGGCGGGATGCGGTGGTTGCGCTGGAATCTCTGGATGGCGAGAAGCAGCAGGTGACCGTCGATGCCGAGACGATCAAGGTCGATACCGGAGACGATTTGTTCGACGGCGATACCATCGGCTACGTCTATGAATGGCGAATGGGTCCTCTGCTCACCGGGCTGTGGACCACCCTATGGATCTCGGCAATTTCCAGCGTATTCGGCTTGATCATCGGCCTGATCGCCGGGTTGATGAAGATTTCCAAGAACTACACGGTGAGAACACTGGCCGCCATTTATGTCGAGGTGATCAGGGGAACGCCTCTGCTGGTCCAGATCTTTATCGCTTATTTCTTCATCGGTACGGTATTCAACCTGGACCGAAATGTTGCGGGAATTGGCGCGTTGGCACTTTTTGCCGGGGCCTATGTGGCGGAAATCATCAGGGCCGGCATCCAGTCCATCGCCAAAGGCCAGATGGAGGCTGCCCGGTCGCTGGGCATGAGTTTGCCCCAGGCGATGATGGACGTCATCCTGCCCCAGGCCTTTAAGAGGATCCTGCCGCCGCTGTCGGGTCAATTCATCAGCCTCATAAAGGATTCTTCGCTGGTCTCGGTAATTGCCATAACCGACCTGACCAAATCGGGCCGCGAGATTATCACTTCGACCTTTGCCACCTTCGAGATCTGGCTCGTGGTCGCCGCCATGTACCTGATTGTCACGTCGGTACTATCCCAATTTGTCTTTTATCTCGAGCGGAGGTACAGAGTCAGTGATTAGAGCTGAAAATGTCACAAAGATCTTCACTGGCCGCGGGGTAGTGGTGCGCGCGGTCGATGATGTGTCGACAACGGTAGAGAAAGGTGAAGTGGTGGTGGTCATCGGTCCGTCCGGATCCGGTAAATCGACTTTTATCCGCTGCATCAACGCCTTGGAAATGTTCAACGAGGGACATGTCTATATTGATGGAGTCGATATTGCCGACAGAAAGACCAATATCAATAAGATCAGGGCCGAAGTGGGCATGGTATTCCAACAGTTCAACCTGTTTCCCCATAAGACGGTGCTGGAAAACCTGACTCTGGCCCAGCAGCGGGTGAGAAAGCGTAGTAAAAAAGAGGCGCAGGAAAAAGCCCGCATGCTTCTGGTAAAAGTAGGGATCGCCGAGAAGGAGGGGGAGTACCCATCGAGGTTGTCAGGTGGCCAGCAGCAGCGCGTGGCGATAGCCCGGGCCCTGGCCATGGATCCCAAGATCATGCTATTTGATGAGCCAACTTCAGCACTTGATCCGGAGATGGTAGGTGAGGTACTGGATGTAATGAAGACGCTGGCTCGAGAGGGTATGACCATGATGGTCGTCACCCACGAGATGGGTTTCGCGCGGGAGGTCGCCGACCGGGTGCTGTTCATGGACGAGGGGAAAATGGTCGAGGAGGGGACTCCGGAGCATTTTTTCACCGCACCTCGAGAAGATAGAACTAAGTTATTTCTGAAACAGGTATTATAGGCTCCCAAGGAAGCCGATAGAAAATATTAGCATACTAGCTTTAGCAGGAGGAAATCATGCGTTTAAGTAAAATTATGACCGCAGCACTGCTCGGCATCGGGCTCTGCGTTTCACAGGCGTCGGCCGAGGATATGAATGTCGGATTCGTCTACGTATCGCCAATCGGCGATGCCGGTTGGTCCTATGCCCATGATCAGGGGCGTCTGCAGGTAGAGGATATGGAAGGCGTAACAACTTCCTACGTCGAGGCGGTTGCCGAAGGACCCGATTCAGAGCGCGTCATGCTCAACATGGCTCGCAAGGGATATGATGTAGTTTTTGCCACCAGCTTTGGCTATATGGATCCGATGCTCAAGGTGGCCGAGCAGTTTCCCGATACCACCTTTATGCACTGTTCAGGGTTCAAGATGGCGGACAACATGGGCAACTATTTCGGCCGCATGTATCAGGCCCGCTATCTCTCAGGCATGGTGGCCGGGGCGATGACCAAATCGAACACTATCGGTTATGTGGCGGCGTTTCCGATCCCCGAGGTTATCCGGGGCATCAATGCCTTTACTCTCGGCGCCCAGTCCATGAATCCCGAAGTCACCGTCAGGGTGGTATGGACCAAGACCTGGTATGATCCGGCCACCGAGAAGGAAGCAGCCAAATCGTTGCTCGACGTGGGGGCCGACGTGATTGCTCAGCACCAGGATTCTCCCGGTCCGCAGGAAGCTGCTCAGGAAAAAGGCGTGTACTCCATCGGTTACAACTCGGATATGAGTGCGTTCGCCCCCAACGCGCATCTGACTGCACCGATCTGGAACTGGGGACCGTTCTATGTCGAGACCGTCAAAAAGGTAAAAGACGGCACCTGGAAGGCTGAGGCTACCTGGCCTGGTCTGAACGACGGCATCGTCGACCTGGCTCCGATGAGCGACATGGTTCCTCAAGAGGTGCAGGATAAGGTAATGGCTAAGAAAGAGGCCATCAAAGGCGGCGAGAAACTATTTGTGGGTCCGATCAAAGACCAGGAAGGGGCTGAGAAAGTCGCTGCCGGTGCCGCCATGAGCGACGGAGACCTGCTCGGCATGACCTGGTTCGTCCAGGGAGTGATCGGTACCACCGAATAAGTCGATTGTCGATGTCGACGGCAGACCATAACTCTGCCGTCCTTTTTTACCGGGCGCTTCACTGCCCCGGGGTCCTGCTCTGGACCGGATTGGTGAAGTGAAACGGTGAGCAATTTTATGTCTCTTTTACGAGTCGTAAAAAGACAGGAGCCCCTCGGCTGGGGCTCCTTTCTTGTTTTGGCAGCAGCAATTTGCCTGTCGCTGCTGCTCAGCGGGATTATTCTTTTTATCGGGGGCACCTCACCCCTCGAGGGCATCATTGTCCTGTTCAAGGGGGCTTTCGGCAATCGTTATGCCCTGGAAGATGCGATTTTAAAGGCGACCCCCATCTTTCTCTGTTCACTTGGCGTGGCCCTGGCCTTTCGGCTGCAAGTCTGGAATATCGGGGCCGAAGGTCAGTTCGCCTTGGGCGCCGTCGGCGCCACCTGGGTGGCCCTGTCGCTTCCTGAAACACCGTCTTATAT
>JABDQA010000133.1 GCA_013042475.1 Desulfofustis sp. | reverse complement strand
GGCCTCCAGCGATCATGAAGGCTTGACTGCATTATTGTGCCAGGCGATTGCCGTAAAATTGTTGGGGGATGAGAAATTTTCTAGCGAGTTAATGGACATGATCGAAGATGACCAGTAATTAGGCACTTTTCATTCGGGGTATTCCTTTGATGGCAGCCTTCTTTGCAAAAGTTTAACATCTCTATTTTTTTATCTTCAAATTATTCAATATCGGGTGAGTTTACATGTGTTTCCTGAGAGTGATTTTCTGTTCAGTAAATCATATTTTGCCACCCACCTTCACCAGGAGGTACGGCACCGAAGGAAAGTTTAATTCGGTGGTGGTCGGCGCGGGGCTATTCACACCCCGAAAGTCATCTATCGATTTGTCAACACGCTGCGTCCAGATAAAAATCATCGCAATCCGGAGACGAATCAAGTGCCGATTTCAATCCCTCGCTGAACTGGGTCCTGGCAGGTCTGATTTTCTGGGTGGGCAGCTATTTCGTTTGAGCCCACATCAAATAGTTACATAACCGCCCCACGCTGAAGTCTCTTAATCAGATAATAGTTTGGGGATCACCTAGTGCATTAGCCCGAGGCATAGCTTGGACCATTTCATAGCTATCGGAAACAATATTTCAGTAATGCCTTGCTTGAGGTATTTGGTAAACGGATAAACTCGTGGATGGACCGTTGCCCAATTAGATAATGTCGAACAACATGTTTGTGGCGACAACGATAAACAGCACCGCAAAGATTTTTTTCAGCTTTCCGACAGGCAGGCTGTGTGCCAGTTTAACACCTAGTCGAGCGGTCAAGACACTGATCGCGGCAATACCGAACGGGGCTGGCAGATAGACAAAACCGATTGACATTTCCGGCAGTCCTGGACTTCCCCAGCCGTTGAATATGTAGCCAATGGTACCGGCAATTGCGATCGGCAGGCCAATCGCCGCAGAGGTGCCGATGGCGTGATGGAGCACCACATTGCACCAGACCATAAAAGGTACCGACAGGGAACCGCCGCCGATGCCGACCAGATTGGAAACGAAGCCGATAATGTTGCCGGCGGTGAACATACCCATGAGCCCCGGCAGTTCTCGAGATGCCTATGGTTTCTCATTGGTCAGCATCCTCGCCGGCCTACTCCCCCTTGGCGGCGGTATCCAGAATCATCATGGCCTTTGAGATATTGAACACCCCGCAAACGCAGAATTTTGCCATGCAGCAGGCGGCATCTTCGGGTTCGATACGTCCCTCTTTGACCCGGTCAATCATTTTCCTGGCAAAATGAGACGAGACCATGCCGTGGCCGCACATGGTCGCAATCGACATGGTCTCCCTGTCCGGAAGCCGGTCGGTATCTCCGTGGAAACCTAGCGTATATTCAACCGCGTGGGGGGTTATATCTACCTCGCCGCAGATATCCCTGACGTTGTCGACCAGTGCGCTCACATTTACTGATAGACCCAGATCCAGTGCTTTAACGTCAGCTACAAAGTTTTTGACACGCTCAGGATCGTCAAAGACCACAGCCGCTGATCCGGCCGCTGGAATTTCGTCGATCAATTCCTCATAGGTGGTTTTTTCCTTTCTGCCGGTGAAGTAGAGCTTAATGAAGCTAAGATCCTTTTCAGGGCGGTAAAGTGAGTTGACCAAGGCATTTCCCATGTTGATCGGTTCATATTTAATGGCGGCTCTGAGAAAGGTTTTCGCCTTTTCTAGGGACCCTTCGTCGTTGAACCCCTTGCCTGCCATGGCAAAAACGATGAAGTCGTTGCCCTGCGTGTCTTCTTTTCCATACCGATGCAGAGTGTTTGTCATGATCAAGCCTCCCCGGCGGACACGTATCGGTTGGCAACGCGGCCCAGCCCAAGATTGACCTTTGCCCAGCCGATTCCAAACCCTTCGTTCTGCAGAATATCTCTTAACGGATCAGAACCATCTTTATCACAGACGGTTGATGCGCCGATGCTTATGACCGTCTTCACCGTTTTGCTCATCTGTTTCAGAGACCCAAGTATAGCAGCCGTATCCTCGAGTTTAACCGTAACTTCAACGATGCAGGAGAGCACTTTTTCATCGAGCAGATCTTCTCGTATTTGCCCGGTAGTTTTATCTGTCATCAATTGAGTAACCGGGTTGCCGGCTTCGAAAGTGATCTTTTCCTTTGCCAGAGCAGTGGTAACCTCTTCTACATCCCGGAAATAAGTACCGATTCCCGGACGTCCGAATTCAACCACCAGGCCGACCTCTCCATGCTTGATTCGGCCGCTGACATCGTTCGTTTTGACCTCTTCCGTGCCCCGGCCATGGACACCTGTTGACTCGTGGGTAACCATCGGGTCGCTGAAGGCCCGGCGGACTATACGCGGCCATTCTAAATCTTCAGGGGCGAATGCGTCTGTGGGGCAGACATCGGGATCCGGCTGAAAGCGGAGACTTACTGATTTCAGAATTCTACGAATCAGCCGGGTGAGGGCCGGCGGCAGATGTTCCGGGCTCAAACTTCTGTGACAGTTGTGACATTCAACACAGGTATCGCGGTTGATTTCCGCGAGCCCATCGGCGCCGATGAAAATTGCTCCAACCGAGCAGACTGGAACGCAATTGGCGCAGCCGACGCATTTATCTTTGTTAATGATCACTCGACAGTCCCCCGTTTGACAATGGTTGCTGGTGCGCAAGAGACATCGATTGTAGCCAAGGATGCTCAGAAAAGCAATGCTCCATAGAGCTTGGCTGCTGGCTAGAGCTGTTGTAGTATGTACTGTCGGGGGACCTCGAGTTAGGTGCTACAGTCGGAAAAATCTCCGTAAGGATACGATATGAAGGGCCTTGAACAGAATTTGAGAAAAGATATTTCCGGCGAAGTCTATTTCGACCTGATCAGCCGTGGACGTTATGCCACAGATGCATCACACTACCAAGTCATGCCCGATGGCGTGGTTGTTCCTAAGTCGCACCAGGATGTGCTGGCCGTGATCGAGTACGCCAAAAAAGCAGGGATACCGCTTCTGGCCCGGGGTAGCGGTTCCTCCCAATGTGGCCAGACGGTGAACCGGGGACTGGTAATCGATCACACCAAATATCTCAACCGGATACTCGAGTTTGATGCGACCGGCCGTCGCTGTCTGGTCGAACCGGGTATCGTGCTCGATGAACTCAATCATTTCCTGCGCCCCCACGGGCTCTGGTTCCCGGTCGATGTATCAACCTCGTCCAGAGCGACGCTGGGCGGTATGGCCGGCAACAACTCGGCGGGCAGCCGGTCGATCCGCTACGGCATCATGCGCGACAATGTGACATCGATAACCGCGATCCTGGCTGACGGCAGTGAACGAATCTTCGGCCCGTTGGATGGGACCACGCGGGACGAACTGACCTCTCGCCTGCTGGCCGTAGGCAACCGCGAGCGGGAAGAGATCGAGAACCGCTTTCCGAAGGTGCTCAGAAGGGTTGGAGGATACAATCTGGACACGCTGATAGCCGGCGGCCAACCGATAAACCTGGCGCACCTGCTGATCGGTTCGGAAGGAACCCTGGCCTGGTTCAAGTCCATCGAGTTGAAGCTATCGCCGCTGCCCCAAAATCGGATACTCGGGGTCTGTCACTTTCCGACTTTCTATGCGGCGATGGATTCGGCCCAGCATCTGGTCGAACTCGATCCCACCGCCATTGAACTGATCGACCGAACCATGATCGAATTGTCGAGGGATATCGATATGTTCAGGCCAGTGGTGGAAAAATTCGTCAAGGGTGAGCCCGCTGCCCTGCTGCTCGTCGAGTTTGCCGAGGACGACGAGCAGGAGAATCTGGCCAGGTTGGCCCGTCTGAAGGAACTGATGGCTGACCTGGGTTTTGGCTGGCAGGACAGCGGTGATCACTGGGGGGGAGTGGTCGAGGCCATCGACCCGTCCTTCCAGAAGGAAATCTTCGGTGTTCGCAAGCAGGGCCTTAACATCATGATGTCGATGAAGGACGAGCGCAAGCCGATATCGTTTGTCGAGGATTGCGCGGTGGAGCTTACCGATTTGGCCGAATACACCGCTCGTCTCACCGATATCTTCAGTAAACACAATACCACCGGAACTTGGTATGCCCATGCCTCGGTCGGCTGCCTGCATGTCCGGCCGGTCCTCAACCTGCGTCTCGATCAGGATGTAAAAGCGATGCGCGCCATCGTCGAGGAGGCCCTCGAAATGGTCAAGGAGTACAAAGGGTCGCACTCGGGCGAACACGGGGACGGGCTGGTACGCTCAGAGTTCCATGAGGCTATGTTTGGCACCCGGTTGGCCAACTCGTTCCTGGAGATAAAACGCTGCTTCGATCCATCTGATCTGCTCAATCCTGGAAAGATCGTCAATCCGGCCAGGATGGACGACCGGAACCTATTTCGTTATGGACCCGATTACCGAGTAGAGGAGATGGAGACCGTATTCGACTGGTCGCAATGGCCAGGGGTCGGGCGCGGGTTTCAGGGTGCCGTCGAAATGTGCAACAACAACGGAGCCTGTCGCAAGACCCTCGAAGGTTTCATGTGCCCCTCATATCGTGTCACCCGTGACGAACGAGATTCTACCCGGGGTAGAGCTAATAGCTTGCGGCTGGCAATTTCCGGTCAGCTCGGCCCCGGTGCGCTGGGATCCGAAGAGATGGCCGACACCCTGAAGTTGTGTGTGTCTTGCAAGGCCTGCCGTCGGGAGTGTCCGACCGGGGTGGACATGGCCAAGATGAAGATTGAAGCGGTTGCAGACCGCAAGAAGAGGACTGGTTTTTCGCTGCACGATCGACTGATTGGTTCGATGCCGTACTACGCCCCTCTGCTCTCAAAAGTTCCGTGGTTCGCCAACCTGCGCTCAACCGTGCCGACGCTGGCCCGCATTGCCGAGCGGATCGACGGCTTCACCAGCAACAGGCCGCTGCCCCGATGGCGTTCCGACATCTACGTCGCGGAGCCGGCGGCAGGTCCGGATTCTGGCAAGGAGGTAATTCTCTTTGGCGACACCTTCAACACCTACTTCGAGTCTGAAAATCTCTATGATGCCCGTGAGGTCCTGATTCGGTGCGGCTACCGGGTATTGACGCCCGAACCGGCCGATGGCACCAGAAGACCAGTGTGCTGCGGGCGTACCTATCTCACCGTGGGCAAGATCGCTGAAGCAAAATATGAAGCCGGCCGCTTGCTCGACACCTTTTTCCCGTATACCAGTCGGGATGTTCCGGTAATCGGGCTTGAACCGAGTTGCCTGCTCTGTCTGCGCGATGAAATACCCGCCCTGCTTCCCGGCCCCAAAGCTGAAAGCGTGGCACACCAGGCTATGCTGTTCGAGGAGTTCTGGGTGGCTGCGCAGCCCTCGATAGAGCTCAAACCAATTGCATCCAAGGCGCTTGTGCATGGCCATTGCCACCAGAAGGCCTTCGGTGCGGTAACACCGATTCAGGTCGTGCTTAGCCAGATTCCAGAGCTTGAGGTGGAGATGATCGAATCGAGTTGTTGCGGCATGGCCGGTGTATTCGGCTACGGTTCTGAAACCTATGGAGTATCAATGGAGATGGCTGAGCTGTCTCTCCTGCCCGCCGTTCGCCAAGCCGAAAGGGAGACAGAGATCGTGGCTGATGGCGCCTCCTGCCGCCATCAAATCGAGCACGGTACCAATCGTAACGCCCAGCATGTGGCACGTCTAGTCAGGCGAGCCCTGGCTGATAAAAGTTGAAGCAGAAACAGAGGGATGATCAAGCGCGTACTGCCGAAAACTTCTAAAATATACTGATTTTAAAGCTCAACTATCTCAAATGGCCGACATACTCTTTATCTCCCCCTACCTGGAACTGGCCGAGATCGCCCTGAAAGTGATCGGCGACAAGGCTGATGTCGATATCAAGGTAACCAGGATGGACGAGGCGGTTGAGCTGGCCCGCGACGCCGAGCGGCAGGGCTATCAGATTATCGTCAGCAGAGGCCTCACGGCATCGAAAATCAGGAATTCGGGCATAGATTTGCCGGTCATCGACATCAGGATCGGTGGTACCGACATCCTGCGGGCCTATTATGACGCCAAGAAACTCGGCGAACGTGTCGGCATTGTCGATGTCGAGGAGGTGATCCTGGGGTTGTCGAGCCTGGAGAAGCTGATTGACGACAAACTGGTCAAATACCGCTGCGAGAATGACCTGGATGATATTGCCAAAGGCATCGAGTATCTGAAAGAGCACGGCGTGGACGTGGTTATCGGCAAAATAGCGATGGCCCGGGAGGCTCGTGCCCAGGGCATGGAGGCGGTCATCATTACCTCGGCTTACGAGACTGTCTGGATGACCATCAATGAAGCCCGCCGGGTGAATGAGGTACGCAAGCAGGAGAAGCGCAAAGCCGAGCAACTTAAAGCCATGCTGAATTTCACCTATGACGGGGTCATCGCACTTGACCGTCGGGGGCGGATCACCGTGTTCAACAAGGTGGCCGAAGAACTCAGCGGCTGGCGGGTGAATGAGGCAATCGGACGGGAGGTTACCGAGGTAATACCGAAAGCGGGCTGCCAGCATCTGCTTAAGACTGGCAAGACCGAGTTGGGTGCCGTGCTTGAAATAGGCAAAAGCAAGGTCGTGGCCAACAGGGTCCCGATTGTTGTTGATAACAGGATTGAGGGAGTGGTAACCACTTTTCAAAAGTTAGACGTGCTCCAGAAAATAGAGTCAAACGTGCGTCGAAAACTGTCCGATAAAGGGTTGTCGGCCCGCTACCGTTTCGAGGATATCATTGGCAGATCGGCTCCTTTGCAATCCACCATAAGTTTGGCCAATGAATATGCGGCGATCGATTCCACGGTACTGATCTTTGGGCGGACCGGCACCGGCAAGGAGATCTTTGCCCACGCCATCCATAATGCCAGCCGGCGCAATGGGGAACCTTTCGTGGCGATCAACTGTGCTGCGTTGCCGGAGAGTATCCTTGAAAGCGAGTTGTTCGGCTATGTGGAGGGAGCATTTACCGGAGCACGCAAGGGGGGCAAGGCGGGGGTGTTCGAGATGGCTCACGGGGGGACCCTGCTGCTCGATGAGGTTGGTGAGATGCCGCCGCGGTTGCAGTCGAATTTTTTGCGCGCCATCGAGCAACGGGAAATCATGAGGCTCGGAGACAGCCGGATCGTCCCGATAAACGTCAGGTTGATTGCTTCAACGCACCGGAATCTGAGGAAGATGGTCTCCCGGGGGCAGTTTCGTGAGGACCTCTACTATCGTCTCAATGTATTGTCTTTACCTGTTCCGACTCTGAGAGAGCGGGGTGACGATGTACTGCTTATCGCCGATAAGTTCCTGCGCGAATTCTATGACATGCAGGGAAAATCCTATGGCATCTTTTCGGAAGACGCTGCCCAGCTGCTGATCGACTACGAGTGGCCTGGCAATATCAGGCAGTTGAGAAATGCGATGGAGCGGCTGTCGGTGATGACGGCAGGAGGGCTTATTGAAATCGATGAGGTTTCACGCGCAATTCAGATCCAGGATTTCACCGATCTCCCCGGACAGCAGGAGACGGAATTTTCAGCAACCAAAGACGCGACTAATCAGCATCGAGGGCCACTTGATGCCAGCTCGACAGCTGCGACCGACGGCCCGCTATTGATTGAAGAAAAATCGGCATATGAAAGAGAAATCATATTCAAGGCCCTTAGGGAGTGCGATGGTTCAAAAACCAAAGCTGCCAAAAAACTGGGTATCAGCAGAACAACATTGTGGCGAAAATTACAGCAAACCGCTGACGGGTAGATCATCAGGAACATCCTCATCCTTCCATAAGTCATGCTCCAGGCGTGATTGTAAACATTTCACCTCCCCACGGTGCTGTTTCAAAAACGAAACATAAATCCGCAAGTGTTTCTATTTCGAAACGCAAATGAAACATTTAGGCCAGCTTGTTCACTTCATTAAAAGTTTCTAACATTTACCATTTTCCCCAAGTAACTGAATTGTCCAGACATTCTCATTTTCATCTCGGATATTTTTCGTAATTCTGTTTCAGGCTCATCTTTTGCACAAATCACTGAATAAGGTGATCTCTTGGATCATCGGGCCAGGACTTTAATCTCCAACAGGGGAGATTAAGTTCTTCGTTTATCCCGCCGACTCAGCACTCGCTCTTTTTCGGGCCCCAGATAGGAAAAAGAAATCCGGCAGATTACTGCTGAGTCAGAATTCTTGGTTATGGGACGCTCAGCTTTGAGCAGATCGTGGTATTAATTCAAACAGTGAGGAGGAGCTTGCAGATGAAAAAGTTGACCACAATTTTAGTTCTTGCAGCATTTACGGTGTTCGGTCTGATTGCCACTCAGGACAGTATCGAAGCCAAAACCATTGAACTCAAGTTCGGACATGTGGGTGCACCGGGATCTCTGTTCCTGGCGTGTGCTGATGAATTTGCCAAACGGGCGAACGCGAAGCTCGGTGACAAGGCAAAGGTCACCACATTCGGTTCGAGCCAGCTCGGCAAGGACCAGGAACTCCTGAAGAAACTGAGGCTTGGTACCATTGCATTTTCCCTGCCGTCCACGGTCATGTCTTCCGTTGTGGACGAATTTGGTGTCTTCGAGATGCCGTATCTGGTCCTCGACCGCGACCATATGCGTAAGATCCGCGACGAGGTCTTCTGGTCGATGATCGCGCCCAAAGTCGAGGAAAAAGGCTATAAGGTCATCGCTGTATGGGAGAACGGCTTCAGGAACATCACCAACAATGTGAAGCCGATTGTCGGTCCGCAAGACCTGCAAGGTGTGAAACTCCGCACTCCAAAGGGCGAATGGCGTGTGAAGATGTTCAAGGCCTACGGCGCCAACCCAACACCAATGGCCCTCTCCGAGGTGTTCGTTGCCCTGCAGACCGGCGTTATCGATGGCCAGGAGAACCCGTTCACCCAGATCTACAGTCAGAACTTCCACGAAGTACAGAAATATCTGTCGCTGTCCGGCCATGTCTACACCCCGGCCTACCTGCTGACCGGTAAGAAGACTTGGGACAGCTTGCCGGCCGACGTCCAGAAGATCTTGACGGACGAGGCAGTCGGTATGCAGGAATGGGTCTACGAGACCGCCGAGAAGATGGAAGTCGACCTGCTGAACAAGATGAAGGGCTCGGTCGAGATCAATGAGGTCGACAAGAAGGCCTTCGTTGACGCCAGTGGCAACATTTACACGGAATTCGGCACCAAGGTTATGGGTGGTAAAGAGCTCATCGACAAAGTCCAGGCCTTGGCAAAATAAGGCATAAACAGAATTAAAATCAGCTGACGCCCCGGAATGAGGTTCCGGGGCGTCTATCCCTAGTTCGACGGCACGGTTGGAGGATATCAGTTTGCTCGCACAATTTCAGCAGTTCTTCAAAAAGTTGATGGAATACATCGTGATTGTGCTGATGATCATGTTGTCTCTATTGGTTATCGTTGCGGTGGTCTACCGCAAACTGGACATGTCGCTGAGCTGGTACGACGAGGTCGCTTCGGTCATGCTGGCCTGGCTGACCTATTACGCCTCCGCCCTGGCCGCCCTGACCCGTGGCCATATCGGGTTCAACGGTCTGCTGAACGCCATGAAGCCTTCGTTGAGGATCCCGGTGCTACTTATCGGTGAAGCCTTAGTCATCATCTTCTTCATTCTGCTGGCCTGGGTAGGCTGGCAGGTCCTGGTCATCCTGGAAGGGGATTCCTTGATCAGCCTGACCTGGGTCCCGACCCGGTTGACCCAGTCGGTGATCCCGATCGGTGCCGTTCTCTTCGTCATCGGCCAACTTCTCAGTTTCCCTGAAATGTGGCGGCAGGCGACGTCTGAGAAAGGGATTGCCGGTCACGACGATGTCGAGCTAGCTGATGACGATTCCGGAAATTCAGCAGGGGAGGCCAAGCCGTGATCATATTCTGGATGTTCGTGGGCCTGTTTGCGCTGATAATGATAAACGTGCCCATTGCCATCGCGCTGGGTATAGTCGCTGTGGTCACCATGGTGATCATGCAGGGTGTTAGTTCTCTGCCCAATGTTGCACTGGTGATGTTCGACGGCGCCACCAAATTCCCACTGCTGGCTATTCCGTTGTTTATATTTGCCGGTGCGATTATGAACACCGGAGGGATTTCCAAGCGCTTGATCGCCTTTGCCTCGGCCCTGGTCGGTTTTGTCAAGGGAGGGCTGGCCATGGCCTCCACGGCCACCTCGATGTTTTTCGCCGAGATGTCCGGTTCCGCCGTAGCTGATGTGGCGGCTCTGGGTTCGATCCTGATCCCGGCTATGAAGCGCAAAGGCTACCCTGGACCATTCGCCGCCGCTGTCATGTCATCGGCGGCGACTATTGCGGTGATCATTCCCCCGTCCATCCCGATGATTCTCTATGCGGTCATGGCCGGCAGTTCGGTGGTCAAGATATTCGTTGCCGGAATCATTCCGGGCATCATGTGCGGCTTCGCGATGATGGCATTGTCATACGCCTTTGCGGTGAAGCGTAACTACCCGGTCGAAGAGGTATTCCAGCTGCAAAGGGTATGGACCACGTTCAAGGATGCGTCCTGGGCCTTCATTGTGCCGCTGATCATCCTCGGCGGTATCTTCGGCGGCTTCGTAACCGCTACCGAGGGTGCCGGCCTGGCGGTACTCGCCTCGCTCTTCGTAGGCGGGGTCATTTATCGGGAGATCAACTGGGAGCATTTAAAAGAGGCCACGATCGAGGGTGGCATTTCCACCGGTGTCGTCATGCTGCTGGTCGCCGCTTCTGCATTGATGGGCACGATCCTTACCGAACTGCAGATCCCGCAGCAACTGGCCGAGAAAATTCTGGGATTTACCTCCAACAAGTATGCCGTTTTGGGCATGCTGAATCTATTCTTTCTGGTTGTCGGTTGTTTCTTGCATTCCGCGGCCGCCATTATTCTGGTTGTTCCAATCGTTATGCCGCTGGTTCATGCCGTTGGCATCGACCCTGTCCATTTCGGTCTAGTGGTCACCCTTAATCTCGGCATCGGCCAGCAGACACCTCCAGTAGCGAGTGTTCTGATTACCGCCTGCTCGGTAGCAAAAGCGGATATCTGGGAGGTAAGCAAGGTCAACGTCTGGTATGTCGGCTGCATCTTCGTGATCCTGATGATATGCACATATATCCCTGCAATTCCGATGTTCCTGGTACACTTTTTCTACGGCTAGAAGGTTGGTGAGATGAGAGTCAAGAGCGCCTGTCTGACCGGTATCAAAGAGATCGAGGTGCGTGAGAGAGAATTAATTCCCAAAAATGATGATGTCCTGGTCAAAACACACGCCGCAGGCATCTGCGGTACAGATAAGAACCTCTACAACGGGGTGATACCGCCCACCGGTGGTCTCAACGGTGAAATTAGAACTTCCTTTGAGTATCCCTATTATTTCGGCCATGAAGGCGGTGGGACGGTCGTTGAGGTTGGCCGCAATGTTCGACAATTCAAGGCTGGTGACAAGGTCATGGCCTTTGGCTGGGTTGAAACCTATTCAGACTATTTCATTGCCACTGAAGATAATCTCGAGTTGGTCCCGGACGGTCTCGACATGGATCTGGCTTCGCTTGGTGAGCCGATTGGCTGTGCAGTATTTTCGGGCCTTTGTTCGAAAGTGCAGCTTGGAGATACGGTCGTGGTAGTTGGCATGGGGTTTGCCGGACAGGTTATTGCCCAGGTTGCCAAAAAGAAGGGCGCCTTTCAGGTGATCGGTATCGATGTGGTTGATGGAAAGCTCGAGTTGGCTAAAAGCCTGGGACTGGACCATGCAGTCAACAGTGCCAGAACCGATCCGCTCACCGCGATCCTCAAGTTGACCGGGGGACAGGGAGCCGATGTGATGGTCGAGGTGGCTGGTACCGCCGAAGCCGTCCAATTGTGCAACGATGCGGTTAAGCACAACGGAGTTCTCGTCTTTTACAGCTGGATTACCGAAGATATTGCGTTGAACATATCTCGCTGGCATGACAACTCCCTGGAAATTGTCAACACTGGCCTGGTTCATCATGGAATCCTGCAGCGTCGTATCTGGGTTCCGCAGGCTCTGAGGCCGGTGCTGCAGGGGCTGATACAGATTGCACCGCTGATCACCCACACCTACGCGCTGGCTGAAATGGATAAGGCGATGCAGACTGCGAACGAGGATTCCGCTGCAATTAAAGTACTGGTGCGCCCACAATAAAGAAACGGGGTGAGAAACCAGTTGAGACGTCAGAAATGTATGACCGCTAATCGGGACAGTAAACTGAATTGAGATGAGCAGTTTCTTCTATCGACAACTGGCGAAAGCTTCTCGGAACGGATCAGTCAGGCCCGGTTCGACCATTACTGTGAAGGTGGATTTGGCCCTGGCTCATGATGGAACAGGCCCTGAGATCCTTGATATTTTTAATAAAAATGGGCTCCGTGTGGCACAGAATAGCAGGGTGCTGATGACCTTGGATCATTGTTTCCCGGCGCCGACCATTGCCGATCGGCAGTTCCAGAAAGAGATCCAGCAATTTGCCCGGATCAACAACATCCATCTCTATAAAAACGGTGAGGGCGTCCTCCACCAGGTCGTCGCCGAGGATGAGTCGCTGTGGCCCGGGATGATCATCGTCGGGGCAGACGGCCATGTGGCAACTGCTGGTGCGTTCGGAGCTATCGCCTTCTCGGTGCCGCCAGCCTCGTTCGTGCAGGCTGTCTGTGAAGGAGCATACGAGCTTACAGTGCCTGAGCAGATTGTCATCAGCCTTGAAGGAGTTCTCCACTCCCACGTGATGGCCAGGGATGTCGCACTTTACCTGATACACCACTGTGGAGACCAGATTGAAGACAAGACTGTCGTATTGACTGGCAGCTCAGTCGATAGAATGAATATCAGTGAGAAAATGACCCTGTGCAACCTGTTGCCCGAAAGCGGGGTACGTACCGTACTGGTGCTTCCCCAGGGTGAACAGGAGCAGGCAAATATATCCATTGAGGCATACGAGATACAACCGATGCTGGCGCTGCCTTCAGTACCGATGAAAATTGTCCGCCCCAGTCAGCAGAGTTATCAGAAAATCAGCGTGGCCATTGCCGGCGGCTGTTCTTCCGGTAGATTGGACGATATGAAGATGATCGCCGATGTTTTATCGAAAAATGAAGTGCACCAGGATGTGACTTTTATTATAACTCCTGGGTCCCGGAGCATCATGGAATCCATGGAAAGAATGGACTTGTCATCAGTTCTGAGAAACAGCGGGGCGGTAATCATGCCGCCCGGGTGCGGTCCCTGTCCAGGGAAACATTTGGGTGTTCTCAGTGAAGATGATGTGGCAATTACCACGACTACCCGCAACAGCCCGGGCCGAATAGGTTCTTCACGCGCGAAAATCTATCTGGCATCTCCTCTGACGGTAGCATTATCGGCAGTACATGGTCAGATTACCGAACCGACCGAACTGAATTAAGCCTGCCGGAAGCCCAGGTTTCAGATATCGAGAATTTGAAATGAGAAAGGAGTAAGACATGACAGCACCGAGCGGACGCCATTTTTTGCAAATCCCCGGACCGAGCAACGTACCGGATAGAATTCTGCATGCCATTGGTCACTCGACCATTGATCATCGCGGACCTGAATTCCAGAGGCTTTCCGAGGAGGTGCTCATCGGATCCCGGCGTATATTCAAAACTTCGGGACCTGTAGTCGTTTTCCCCACTTCCGGTACTGGAGCATGGGAAGCAGCGCTGATGAACACCCTGAGCCCAGGTGACAAGGTGCTGATGTTCGAAACCGGCCATTTTGCCACCCTCTGGTGCAACATGGCTAGAAAGTTCGGGCTCGAAGTGGAATTTGTGCCAACCGATTGGCGTCACGGTGTTGATCCGCAGGTTGTCGAAGATAAGCTCAAGGCGGATACCGACCATCAGATCAAGGCGGTTAATATCGTACACAACGAGACTTCCACCGGTGTGCTCAGCCGGGTGGAGGAGGTCCGCCAGGCCATCGATAACGCCAATCATCCCGCCCTGTTCATGGTCGATACCATTTCCTCTCTTGGTTCAGCCGATTACCGGCACGAGGAGTGGAAGGTAGACGTTACGGTTGGATGCTCGCAGAAAGGACTGATGCTGCCGCCTGGGCTCGGTTTCAACGCGATCAGTGAAAAAGCCATGGAGGCGTCAGAGTCCAACAGCTTTACCCGGCATTTCTGGGACTGGAACGACATGCTCAAGGCCAATGCAAACTTTTTCTACCCGTCAACACCCTGTACGAATCTGCTCTTCGGCCTCAGGGAATCAATCCGGATGCTGGAGGAGCAAGGGCTCGAAAACGTTTTCGCCCGTCATGCCCGTTTCGGTGAAGCAGCCCGACGGGCTGTGCGTACCTGGGGGCTGGAAATTCTTTGCCAGGAGCCGCTCGAGTACAGTCCGGTGCTGACCGCGGTTCTGATGCCGGAAGGTAAGAGCGCCGACGCCCTGCGCAAGATCATTCTGGAGAAGTTCGACATGTCTTTGGGCAACGGTTTGGGTAAGGTTGCAGACAAGGTGTTCAGGATCGGTCATCTGGGAGATCTGAATGACCTGAGTCTAATAGGCACCCTCGCAGGAGTTGAAATGGGACTGGAGTTGGGCGGTATCCAACACACCAAAGGAGGGGTAGCGGCGGCTATGGACTATCTCTCTGAAACCGCTGTCTGATCACCGAGATATCAAGTAACAGTCTTTCAATCTTGTTGACTAGAGGGTTTGCTGTCATGGTGAAAAGAGCCTCGACAGCACACCCTTTTAGCTTTTTAACGGGAATAATTATAGTCTTTTTTAGTACTTTTTCGACCATGTAATAAGAGGTAGCAGAGATAGGCATGCAAACCAACAACGATATATTCAGCCAACTTAGCGCAGCAATCGATGGTGATCTATTGGACAGTGATCTGAGCCGGTCCCTCTACAGCAGCGGCGCTTCACTTTATCGGATACTGCCGAGGGCGATCGTCCAACCCCGAACGGCGGAAGATCTGGTCGCCACAGTAAAATTTGCCAATGAACACAAGCTGCCAATAACCGCACGGGGCGGCGGCACGAGTCGCACCGGCAATGAACTCGGAGAAGGGTTAATCATCGATTTCAGCAAATATCTCAATCAGGTTGTCGAGTTCAATAGTGAGGAGCGGTGGGTGCGGGTGCAGCCGGGCATTGTACTCTCGCAGCTCAACAGCTTTCTAATGCCTTATAACCTGTATTTTCCGATCGATCCGTCCACCAAGGACGCGGCCACCCTCGGCGGCATGATCGCCAACAATTCCAGCGGTCCCCATGCCGTAAAATACGGAACTACCAGATCTCACGTCAAAGAGCTGGAATTGGTCCTGGCCAACAGCGAAGTGATCAGAACCGGCCGAACCCCCATTGTAACAAAGATGCCAGCCGACAACGCATCCTGGGCTGAGCGTCTTTATCACGTTATTCCTGCAACAATAAACAGCTACAGCCAGTTCCTGGAGCCGGAACGTCCGTATACCACGAAGAATTCCTGCGGGTATCATGTCTGGGATCTCATCGAAGACGGCACCATCGATTTCACTCCTTTGCTGGTTGGCTCAGAAGGCACGCTGGCCCTGGTTTCCGAGGCGACTCTGCAGCTTTCGCCGATCCCGGAAAAGGTGCTGAGCGGTTTTGTGTATTTTGATGATCTGGGCAACGTCGGTGCGGCAACCCAGGAGATTCTGGCGGAAGGACCTTCCATGGTCGAGATCATGGAGAAGCACATACTTGATTTGGCCCGGGAACAGAAACCGGAGTTGGCCGAGTACTTTCCAGAGAACACCGAGGCCTCTTTGTTCATCGAGTTTCAGGAAGACAGCGATGAGAAACTTCAGGAAAAGTTCGAATCGGTCCGAAAGCGGCTGCTGGAGGACAATAAACTGGCAGTAAGTGTCCTCCAGGCAAGGAACAAACAGGATATGGCGACCTTTACCAAGGTTCGTTCCATATCGGGGCCGATTCTGAACCGGATGAAGGGTCCCAGACGTCCCATCGCTTTTATCGAGGATGCCGCGGTCCATGTAACCCGCCTTCCCGAGTATATCAGCGGGCTGCGGGCCTTGTTCGAAAAATTCAATGTAAAAGCGGCGATCTACGGACACGCCGGTGACGGCAACCTGCACAATATGGCAATACTGGATCTAAGGCAGCAGGAGGACGTCAAGATCATGTTGGATCTGGCGGATGCGGTTTGTGATCTGGTTCTGAGCCTCGGCGGTACCATCAGTGGAGAGCATGCCGACGGCAGACTGCGCACCCAGTACGTGGTTCGTCAATACCCGAACCTCTACCAGGCGATGCGTGAAATCAAAGCATTGTTCGACCCGGAGAACATCATGAATCCGGGCGTTATCATATCCGAAAATGACCAGCTGCTCGGCCAGGACCTGAAGTATGGCCCGGACTTCTCCATAGTCCATACCGGTACCTCGTTCGATATTGGCGAAAACCAGGAACAAATCGCCAGCTGCTCCGGCTGTGCCCAGTGTCGATCATATTGCCCTATTGCCTCGCATCACCTGGAAGAATGGACCAAGGGACGCGGAAAGATCACTCTGCTACGTGAATTGATGTCGGGAAAGCTGGATCGGACGATTCTGGAAGAGCCGGAGTTCAAGGAGATCATCGATACCTGCATGAACTGCAAGCGTTGCTTGACGGATTGCCCTTCCGGCGTCGATGTTCCCTGGTTGTCGGTAACGAGTAGGGCCGATGTGGTGCGACGCAAAGGTGAGGACTTTTCCAGCCGCATTCTGACCGATACCAGAAAACTCTGTCTGCAGGGTAGCATGCTTGCCCCGGTGGCCAACGTGGCCACCAATCTCCGCCCGGTTCGCTGGGGACTGCAGAAAGTCATCGGCATGGAGGCGACCCGTTATCTGCCTCAGTTTCGCAACAGAACTCTCAGAAAGATGATGACCGGTCGTCCCGAACCTCTGGAGGGCAGCAGGGAAGTCGTGTTCTTTCTGGGTTGTTTCGCCAATTACAATGATCCTGAGGGCGAGGGGCTGGCAGTGGTTGAGGTTTTAGAACACAATAACATCAAAGTCATTCTACCGGAGCTCAAATGTTGCGGTATTGCTCGTATCAGTTCCGGTGGGCAGGACCTGATAATGGACGATATCGCCGACAACATCGGAATATTGTCTGAATACACCCAAAAGAATATTCCGATCCTGTTCAGCGAGGCCAGCTGTGCCCTGGCAGTTAAATGTGAATATCCCAGGATTATTAATTCGGAGCAGGCTCGAACGGTCTCCGAGAACTGCCTTGATATTCATCAATACCTGTATCAGCTGCATCAGAACGGTGAACTGAGAACGGATTTCGGCCCGCTGGATATGAAGGTAGGCTATCATGCTCCCTGCCATCTAAAGTCCATCGGGGTAACCGATGAACCGGTGCGGCTCATGGAGCTAATTCCAGGGGTAACCGTTGAGCGATATTCCGATAAGTGCTGCGGTATGGGCGGCACTTATGGCATCAAATCAAAGAATTTCGACCTGTCGATGAAGATCGGTCAAAGATTGTTCGAGGAGATCAACGCGTCAAACGTTGACCAGCTCGTTACCGGATGTGGGGCTTGCGGCATGCAGATACAGCAGGGAACCATGCGTGAATCGATACACCCTGTTACACTGATGTCCCTGGCTTATCAGAAGGAAAAAGAAACAAGTTCAGCAGCCTAGACTTTGTTTTGGGCAATCAGAAGATGCTGATTAGCATCCTGGTGCCAACGACGATCAGCAGCAGCGCAAATATTTTTTTGAGTTTGTCCACTGGCAGGCTGTGCGCCAATCTGGCCCCTAGAGGTGCTGTTAGGATGCTGACAGCGGCGATGCCGGCAAGCGCAGGCAGATAGATAAAGCCGATTGAATATGACGGCAGCAGGTTGTGGCTCCAGCCGTTGAAAAGGAAGCCAATGGTACCTGAAATGGCTATCGGCAGGCCAATTGCCGCTGAGGTACCAATCGCCCGGTGCACTGGTACATTGCACCAGACCATATAGGGAACGCTGACCGCCCCCCCGCCGATTCCAACCAGACTCGAGATAAATCCGATTATATTGCCGACCCCGAACATTCCGGCCATCCCTGGTAGCTCTCTGGATGGTTTCGGCTTCCTGTTGGTCAGAAACTGGTAGGCGACAAAATAGAGGAAAATCACGAAGAAAATTTTCAGTATATCGGTGGATAGCAGCGAAGCGAAGCAGCTGCCGAGAAAGGTGCCGGTCAGAATTCCTATGACTATGCGCCTGACAATGCTCCACTGGACAGCTCCACGCCTGTGATGAGCCATGAAGCTGCTGACTGAGGTAAACATGATGCTGGCCAGCGAAGTACCAAGCGCAAGGTGCATGATTATTTCTGATGAAACACCCTGATAGCTAAAGGAAAAAACTAGGATCGGCACGATCACCAGGCCGCCGCCGACACCGAGCAAACCGGCCAAAACCCCAACGAACGCCCCGACGAAGCAGTAGATCAGAAAATATGTAAGCATGGAAGATCCCCGGTTGTGATCAGGCTAGAAAGTGAATTGGTCGCCCACCTTGAGGTTCAGACTGGTAACAAAATCTGATGCAGCGAGCTTCTTCTGTCCCGGTGGTTTTGCTGAGCTGATGGTGATCGCTCCGTCACCGGTGGCCACCGTAAATGCATCTGGCGCTATCTCGATGACTGTTCCGGGTTCACCCTGCTGGTCACTGGGGGTGGCATCGTAAAATGCACACGTTTGATCGCCGAGTCTGGTCACAGCCCCGGGGCTGGGATTGGATCCTCGGATCAGGTTGAAGATCGTCTCGGTAGATTGTGTCCAGTCCACCACCGTATCCGAAGTCGAGATAACCGGTTGGAAGGACGCGAGAGATTCGTCCTGGTCCGTCGGCGTTGCCTTGCCTTCCCGGATCAGGCGTACGGCCTCGGCAATCATTCTGATGCCAAGCGGGTAAAGTTTCCCGAAATAGACCGACTTCACTGTGTCATCAGAGGTGATATCGACCTTCTCCTGAAGCAGGATCGGACCGGTATCAACACCTTCGTCGATGAAATGAATGGTGACCCCGGTCTCGGTTTCTCCGTTGATGATTGCCCAGTTTATGGCAGAGCCGCCTCGAAATTTGGGCAGCAGAGACGGGTGGTAATTGATGCCGCCATGGGTGGCCAGCTCGATCATCTCCAGCGGTACGAAGGCCGTGACAAACCCCAACACCAGCAGATCCGGTTTCAGGTTTCTAACCCAATTCACGGCTTCTGCTTTTTTTAGATAGTTGGCCTGATAGAGGGCAAGCGAGTGCTCAACTGCACACTCTTTGACTGGATTGGGATATTTCTGATTCGGTGCATCCTCTACGGTGATCACCCCTACCACTTTCTCTCCCTGGTTGATCAATGTTTCCAGTGATTCTCTGCCAAACGGCGCCTGACCGATAAATACGATTCTCATGTCTATCCTCCCTCAATAGAAAAGCCCTCGCGTCACTGCATAAAAAACCAGACTCAAAGAAAAATTTTATGCGGATCTCGGCAATAATGGCTGAATACTAAATTTGGGCAAGCTGTTTTAACTGACAAAATTCATCCAGAGCGTTTAAAGCCAACTGAATCTAACGCGATTGTCTTAAAAGATAAAGTACCAATCGGGTCAGGTTCTCCTGGCGTTTTTTTGGAAGGGTAGGGAAGAATAAGTCGACATGGAATTTGAGGCACAGCGTCAAACGTAAAGCTGGAAAACAGAACATAAGATCCTGCCCTAAAATGACGCCGGCCGACGCAAGAGTTAAAGCATCTTAAGTATGCGCTCTAGCAGCAGTCGGAACCGATCCTCCTACTGAGAAACAGAAGGTGCTGCCCTCTGATGACGTCTGGTCTGAGTATAAAAACTAGCAAGAAAAATGGTGTCTTAAGCAAGAGTAAAGGTAAACTGCCAGCCTAAGAAATAACAATTTTCAACGCCACGTGAGCATTCGATACAAGCTCATGTCGCCACTCGCAACTCCGTCAGCTCTATTCAAGCGTGCTTTGAACCTTTGCTGGATAGAAGTGTCGCCGATGTGGCTGTCGGAAAAGCCGTGTATTGAGAATATCAAGACCGAGGGTGCAGAACAGGACAGAAATAAAAGAGTATGTAGAGCGGGTGACCAGTAATACTCTGGCAGATTGAAGGTAAACAGAATTGACATTGACCAAATCTACCGGGAAACAACCGGATATAATTTTCGGTTATAGCAGTTCGGATGAAATATGAGGCTTGGATATCCAGTTATTGGATCGACTAAGCTGCATATGAGAGTGAGTCAATGAAATTCCTACTTTTGAAGTAGACAAGAATCCAAGCAGAATTTTTCAGCAATTATTCTTAGATCTTTAACAACTGAATCGAGGAGTGGAATCCCATCTGTTCGTCGCCGATTTTCACTCACTCGCTCAGGGTCACCGGGGATCAAGACACTTTTCTGCCCTGCTACCGGCTGAGCGCTTCTAAAACGCCTAATCCACTTGTCCATATGGGCCTTGAACTCATCGGCAGGTCGGAATGCATCGACCCTCAAGGCTCCAAAAAAGTGGCCTATACCTTCTCCGACCAGTTCTTCTTTGTTGTCTAGAAATGTTACATATGGCGGAACCCATGGTCCGTAGTTTGCACCGGACAAGACCGCTGAAAAAATATCAACCATGGCGCCGAGGCAATAGCCTTTGTGACTCCCATGCTCCCGGTCGCTTCCTAGCGGTAGTAGTCCCCCTCCGCGGGATATCGCGTGAGGATCCTGGCTAGGACTGCCATCGGGATCTTGAAGCCAACCAAAAGGCGCTTTATTATTGGTCCGTTGCAGAATCTCCAATTTACCGTAGGCAGCCGTGGTAGTAGCTAAGTCTGCCACGAAAGGCGGTTCCTCTGCAGTCGGGAAAGCCACAGCGATAGGGTTGGTGCCGAGTAGCCGCTCCCTGGAGAAGGTGGGTACAACCATAGGGCTCGCATTGGTCATAGTCAGGCCGACCATGTCATGCTCAAAAACAGAATATGCTGCGCGGAGTTCCTGAAAGGTTTCTGGCAAGTGATATAAGATACAGGTTAAGACTACGGTTCAAACGAGCGAATTGATTTTTGCCATCCACTTTTCAGAATTGACACGTGAGCCTGGATTATTGAAAATGTTTATTAAAAAGGTTAATCAGGTCTGATTTTGCCTCAAACCCAACCCCAGGATGATCAGTCAGGCCAACCAAGCTGTCTTTTATTGGTGTCTCATCGGCGAAGCCACCAAAGGGCTGAAAAACGCCAGGATACGATTCGTTTCCGCCAAGCCCGAGACCGGCTGCCAGGTGAAGCGCAAATTGATGTCCGCCATGGGGGACGCATCGACTATGAGACCAGTTGAACTGATCAATAATATCAAGCATCCGCGAATATTCGACGAGTCCATAAGCCAGTGCCGGATCCATTTGCAGATAATCCTTTTCAGGCCTCAATCCTCCGTAGCGCAACAGATTGGCCACATCTTGGTGGGAAAAAAGGTTTTCTCCAGTCGCAAACGGTTGGTCGTAGGCACTGGAGAGCTCATTTTGCAGGTGATAATCGAGTGGGTCCCCGGCTTCCTCATACCAGAACAGACCCAGTGGCTGCAGTTCACGCGCATAGGCAAGAGCCACACTCAGGTCAAACCTGCCGTTTGCATCTACGGCTAGACGGCTGCCCGGAGTTTCTCCGGCGTCGATATGGTTTTCCAGTTCTCTTAGCACCGCTTCAATTCGCTGCATATCCTCAGACAGAGAAGCAGCCCCAATTTTCATTTTTACAACTCTATAACCCTTTTCGAGATATCCTTGCATCTCCTGGACGAGTGTCTCAGTTCCTTTGCCAGGGTAGTAGTATCCACCTGCCGCATAAACAAATACTTTTTTCTTCGATTTCCCTTTGCCAAACCTTTCAGCCAGCAATTTGTAGAGTGGCTTCTCTTCAATTTTCGCGACTGCATCCCAAACCGCCATATCAAGAACTCCAACCGCGACAGACCTGTCGCCATGACCACCTGGTTTCTCATTGGTCATCAGAATGTCCCAAATCTTGAAAGGATCAAGGTTATCACGTTGATCATCGACTAAGTTTTCAGGCTTAGCTTCAATTAATCTGGGAAGAAACCGTTCTCTCAGCAACCCAGCCTGAGCATAGCGGCCGTTTGAATGAAACCCATAACCAATGACGGGTTTACCATCTTTGATCACATCAGTTACGATGGCCACGATCGAAACTGTCATTTTGCTGAAATCTATATAGGCATTCTGGATTTCTGATGCTATCGATACAACGCTGTCTTTGATCTGCAAGATTTTCATTGGTCATTTAGCCGGTTGATGAGGTGGCCTCTAGAAAAATTCTTATTAGGAAATGATCCTTAATTTTTGGTATTAGAGGCTTGAATCTCTCAAGCTTTTGTTATTACTTCACGGTTGGTCAGCATTCCGGCTTCCATCAGATTCTCCGGGTCTTTGACAAGACTATCCTTTAACATATCGTAATCAGGTTCAAAGCCGAGCCCTGGCTTATCGGGGATTACCACCTGATTGTTTTCGGGGCCCGGGGCTCCTTTGAAAAAACGCTGCCCTGCCTGCCACATGCCCCAGTGGAACTCGGTCCAGGTGCCGTTCATCAATCCGGCCATCGTGTGCATGTTGAAGATTGGCCAGCCACCGCCGTTGGCAATCGGCAGATTATATGTTTGGGACAAGTGTGCCGCCTTTTGAGATTCTGTATAGCCGCCGTTATAACAGCAGTTGGGCTGCAGAATATCGATCGCCTCCTTCTCTACCAGCTCTCGGATGCGCCAGCGGTGCCCCTCCATCTGACCAGCAGCAATGGGGATATTTGTGCGGCTGCGCAGATTAGCGAGTGCTCTGGCATCGTTCTGATGCAGAGGCTCTTCGAACCAAGTTAAGTTCAAGTCCTCGATTTCCCGACACAACAATCGTGCTTCTACCGGAGTAAACTTGTAGTTGGCATCAATCATCAAATCGATATCAGAGCCTACCGCTTCCCGGACGGTGCGGATACGCCGGGCATCTTCGCGCCACCCGCCTTTATCGCAGGCGACGACCATCTTTAACCGGGTATTGCCCTCGTCGACAAATTTTTCAGCGTACTCCACGAGTTGATCGTGGTCAAAGAAGGGATAGCCAAACGTGATATAGGTATCCGAGTAATTCTTGTGTCCACCAAGCAGTTGAGCGACAGACCGACCCGCCTCCTTTCCTTTAATATCCCAAAGAGCGATATCAAGGGCAGCCAATGCGTTTGAGATAACTCCGGTATAGGTGCGGGTATTAAGCGTCCACCAGATCTTATCGTGAATCGCTTCTGTGTCCCTTGGATCCATGTCCTTGACTACCGGTAGGAGATCATGTTGTAGGGCCATCACTATCGACCAGGGCAGAAATGCACCTGTGACACCGGATCCTTTGTACCCTTCTTCTGTCTCGACTTCACAGAAAGTAAAAACCCGCTGCTCGATCGGTTTGTCAATCATCGGTAAATAGACCGGAAACTGATGAACGCTTGCTTTAATTTGTTTTATTTTCATAATCTTATCCTCATCATCAAGAATCATGAATCTCAACCCGACAGCGAGATCGTCAACTCATTAAGATCGTTTAGAGACTCTATTTCGGCTACCATAGACACGATCTTGTCTGCTTTCGTTTTGGGCCAACGGGCGAATTCAGCGCAACCGTGGAATTTCTCGGCTACTTCCTCGTAGCTGAATGGGTTGCTGGGCGAACCTTTGCCGAAGTCTGAACGGCCTTCGATTCTCTTGCCATTATCCAGGTGGATTGTAAGTAAAGTGGTCATTTTGTCGTATCCTGCAGCTTCAGCCTCAGGGTCCACTCTAAAATCAACGCGTTTTATCAGTTCCTGAACGTCTGGTCGCAATACTATCTGATCAGTGAATTCCTGTAAATGCGCGCGTCCTTCCAGCAGTAAGATTGACAAACAGAATTCCATTGAAAACTTGGCCTGGAGTTCATTTTCAGGACGATGGTGAATAAGAGCATTAAGCATATTGTGATTAGTGCCGACCTCCACGCGCTCCACGTCATCCGCTTTGATCGAGTGTGTATCGATCAACTCGCTCATCAAGGTCATGGCGGGGTGAGTAAGTGATCCAGAAGGATGAGGTTTGATTGATATGCCGGGATCTGAGAATGTCCATGGAGTTCCAAGTTTTCCACGAATTGCTTCCAGGTCATAGCCACCGCCATGGGCCTGAAAGAAGCCGCGAGGGGCTTCTAGAATTTCGCTCGTTGCAGTCCAACCCATCTCCGCGAGATCGCAGGCAACAATGCCTGATTCAGCAGCTCTGCCTGCATGAAAAGGCTTGGTCATTGTGCCGAAATTTTCACGCAAACCACCACTCTGGCTGCCTGCAATGCCCAGCGCCCGTTCGAGCATGTCGTGGTCGAACTTGCGCAATCTTGCCACCGCTCCGGCAGCAGCAAACGGGCCACAGGTTCCAGTGGAATGAAATCCATGCTGATAATGGCGCGGTGATATCGCTTCGGAAATTTTACACTCCGTCTCCACCCCAATCAGATACGCCGTAAGAAATTCCCGACCACTATGATTGAGCACCTGAGCTTCAGCGAACGCGGCGGGAAGACAGGGGGCTGTCGGATGGGTCAACAATCCATATACCCGGTCGTTGGCAGCTGCCAACTGTGTGTCATCAAAATCATCTGCATGAATCCCGACGCCATTGGCAAAAGCAGCGAACCTCTTACCGGTCTGTATTGAGGTGCCGATTACAACTGCCTCTCCCGGGCCTGATGTGTTGTGCAGATATTTTTGCACAATGGTCCCTGATTCGGCGACAGAACCTGCCAGAGCAAGTCCAAATCCGTCGAGTATCGATTTTTTCGCAAGATTCGCCACCTCGGGCGGAATATCTGCAAATTTGGTGGAGAGAATAAACTCCGTCAATTCTCTCGTCAGGCCTTTGCCAGACTCAGGGTCCAGCTGCGGAGTATAATGTTTAGGTGATTTGGCGGTCATTGGGATACCTCGCTGGGGAGCAGAACCTCTTTCGGATCTCTTTTTCTGAAAGTCATACCCGAAAATTGGGGGGCCATCCCATTTTTGACAAGGATGGCCTTTTAGCTATTCAGGCATGTGATTACAAAGATGCCGCATTAAAGGCTCTGGGATGACGGGTATTACGGGAAATGTTAAAGTAGATGACGTGTTCACCGTTAGTCTGTAACTGCTAATCAGTATTTATGGGCTGTCAATAAAATGTCACAAACGTTTTTCCACCTCCTCTGTTCGGTATCTGGAAGCCGATCTGTTTAATCCGCCGGGATACTGGCAGAACCATTTCGACATAGTTGTAGAATCCTACACACTACAGGTACTCAAAGGAGCTCTGCGTAAAAAGGTTGTAATGAGTATCAGTGGATTGGTCATCACCAACGGGTTGCTCGTTTTAATCAGTCGGGGCCGTGACGAGTTTGAACCCGCAGGGACTATGCCATGGCCACTTACCCGATGTGAAGTTGATGTCATTTCCCAGCTCGGTTTCCAAGAGCTCTTTTTTGAGGATTATCTGGATTTGTCGGAAGAATCACCGTTAAGGAGGTTTCGAGCCTGTTACCAAAAAAATCAAAATTGATCACTCAGGGGAGGGCGGGTTCTAAAGCTAGTCGATTACTATCTACTCTGGAGACAAAATTCAGGAACAGTTTAACGGTGATTCAGCTCATTTTCATTGACAGGACAGATTGGTTACATTAATAATGGACTGACAGGTAAAACCGGTCAGACCAATTTTTTAAACGTATTGGTAGCAACAATTTACGGAAGAGGAAGTCTGCCTCTTTAAACAACCCGTTGTAGCTGGAGGTCACCCATGAAGCTCTGTTTCAACGCCGGCCCCGAGCCGATGGAGGAATATTTTTCGTTCGCCCACGAGAACGGCTTTCCTTGGATGGAGTTGAGCTGTAACAACCCCAACAATTTCCTGGACAAATGGAATCCTGAGCGTATCGACGGTATCAAGCGGCTTCGAGACAAGTACGGGCTGCGTTACGGCCTCCACTCGGCCTCCTTCGTCAACGCTGCCGAGATCGAGCCGACGGTGCGCGTCGCAGCGAAGCAGCACCTGCTCGATTACGTCCAACTAGCCCACAACCTCGGGGCGAAGTACATTGTGCTGCATTTCGGCTACCATTTCAGCCTTTTCTTGGACGAGGTTTTTCGCTGCCTTGTCGAGACCTACAAGCCGGTAGTTGAGCTGGCCGAGAAGTACGAACTGCCGATCGGCATTGAGAATATGAACAAGATGCATGAGGACTGCGAGGTTGCCTATTTAGGTGTGACTCCGGAGGAACTCGGGCGTGTCTTCGATGAGATACCGTCGGACTATTTCGGCCTGACCCTCGACATCGCCCACGCCTGTCTGCTCCCCGGTGGCTGTGACCCGTTTATCGACCGTTATTCCGACAGGATTATCTCCACCCATGTGAGCGACAATGACCTGGTCCTCGACCACCACCTGCCTGTTGGGGAAGGGAAGATAGAGTTCAAATCCGTATTCAAACGACTGATCGACATTGACTTCAAGGGTACCTTGAATATCGAGCTGCCGCGCAGCAACGAAGACAGGCTGTTGAGCAAGAAGCGGTTGGAGCCTATCCTTGAAGAACTCGGAGTGCTGGAAGCGGCCCTACAACCATAAATCGGTTGTAGGTAATACGTTTCTTAATCAAAAGAGGTCCGGATGGTCCCATTTGGCAAGATGCCATTGGCCAAATATAAGAGCAAAGGGGTCATTATTGCTGAGCAGATTCTCGCCAAGATCAAGTCTGGCGAATACGCCTCCGGAAGCAAATTGCCGGCCGAACGATTGATCGCAGAGCAGGTCGGGGCCAGCCGCCCCTCTGTGCGCGAAGCGATCAGTGCTCTCCATATCGTCGGCATCATCGAACGCCACCCGGGTGATGGCAACTATATCTCCTCGGAACTCATCCCCGATGACCTTTCCCTGCACTTGCAAGCCACTCGCATCCTGGAAGAGAGCGACAGCCCGTATGAGATATTGCAGGCCCGCAAGGTGGTTGAGACCGGCAGCGCTCGCCTAGCCATCAGGGAAGCGAGCGATCAGGATATCAATAAAATCACCTCGGTCTGGGAGGAGAAATATCAGATCGGCCTGGCCGGAGATTATCAAGCCTATACACGACTCGGTAAGAAGCTGCATCTGGCGATTGCCGAGGCAACCCAGAACAGGATCATCATATCAATGGTCGACAGGCTGCTCGATATTTCCACGCAACCGCTCTGGCAGAACATGCGCAGGCTATATTACGAGAAGGACCCCATCAGGATCGATCAAATGCTCGATATCCATGACCGAATTGTCAGGGCTATACAGCATCGTAATTCCCACGAGGCGATCCTGGCTCTGGAGGCAGATTTCGATACGGTACTAGAACAACTTTACAGCATGAATGGCAGGGAGGGATAACGGCTAGACAAGATGACAAGGGCGTAGGGCAGTCCGACGCTTTTATCATACCAAAGACAGGTTTATCGGGTTCATGACCTGTCTTCAATCAACCCACAGGAGGAGAAAACGATGAAAAAACTACTTTTCAGTGTGTGTGTGGCAGTATTGGCACTTGGGTTCGCTGTCCAGTCCGGTGTTGCAGCCGACGACAAGTACCCAAGCAAGCAGATCAACTGGTATATCCACTCTTCAGCCGGTGGTGGTACTGATATCTTCTCGCGAACCGCTGCCCTTCGATTACGCCGGATCCTGAAGGTACCGATTGTAATCTCAACGATGAGCGGCGGCTCCGGCGCTCGCATGCTCAACCATATGATGGAGCAGCCGGCGGACGGTTACACTATCTTTTCGTTGACCAATTCGAACCTGGCGACGATGGCCAGGGGCAGGACAACTGCTCAACGTGAGAACATTACCGGCATTGCCCGAGGCTGTTATGACCCCCAATCCCTGGTAATCAAAACAGATGGCAAGCACAAGGATATCCAGGGTATCCTGGCTGCTGCCAAAGAGAAATCAGGCAGTATCAAGATTGGCGTGGCCCATATGGCAAGTATTGACCACGTCGCTTCTTATGCCCTTGGAAAAGCAGCTGGCGTTGAGTTCGAATTTGTGCCCTTTGATGGCGGAGGTGAAATCATCGTAGCGCTGCTGGGCGACGTGATTGACATGGGCGTCCTCAATCCCAGTGAATTTATGGGACAGTACGAGGCCGGTAATGTGAAACCGGCGGTATTCCTGGTAGCCGATCGTTTGGAGGGATTCCCTGATACCCCGACGGCCAAGGAACTGGGTTATGACGTTGAGATGGCTACCTGGCGAGGTGTCGGGGTGAAAGCCGGAACTCCGCCGGAAGTGGTTAAGATCCTTCGCGATGCCTTCCAGGAAAGCATGAAGCACAAAATCTACCAGAATTACCTGGCAGACAACTCAATGGGGCCTGAGTCCGTGCTGACCGGCGAGGAATGGGACGCATTTCTGGATCAGAAGTGGCCCATCTGGAAAGAAACCATGGATGAACTGGGATACATCGAGAAATAAACTCAACCTGAGCAGACAGATCCGGTCATCCGGACCTGTCTGCTCCTGTCGTGATTAGCTCTCTGCTTGCAGTGAAGCTGGCATTGCGATTTCGGAAACACCTGACATGAGGATGAACCGGTGAATAATAAAGACCTACGCATGTCGATCGTGATGATGATCATTTTCATCATCCTCTTTGCCCTCAGCTTCACCTTCAAGAGTTCAGATGTGGTGAAAAGCCACACGACCGCTTCATTCTTTCCCCAGGTAGTGCTCGTAGTGGCAATGTTCCTCAACGCCATAATGATGTACCAAAGCATAAAAAATGGCCCGGATAAAGCCAAGGAGAAAGGTGACCGTGATGCGTTCTGGCGCGTGGTATTGTCAATGGCCGCCGCCATCGCCTTCGGTTTCGGCGTCTCCTACCTTGGTACGCTTGTTTCGATAAGCTTGTTCATCGCGGCCGTGATGCTGATCTGGGGGGTCAGGAAGAAAGTGACCATCGTGCTCACTGCCCTGATTACGCCTGTCGTTATATACCTCATCTTCACCAAGATACTCCTGGTGCAGCTCCCTTCCGGAATCCTAATGTAAAGAGGTCAAAGTGTTAGATCAATTATTGATGGGTTTCATGACTATCATGGAACCGATGAATTTCCTGGCCGTGTTCATGGGTGTGCTGGGTGGCATGATCATCGGCTCCCTGCCTGGTCTGACCGCACCGATGGGCTGTGCTCTGCTTATCCCATTCACTTATACCATGCAGCCAGTTCCTGCTATCACTATGCTGGTCAGCCTCTATTGCGGGGCTACCTTCGGGGGATCAATCGCGGCGATTCTGGTTCATGCCCCCGGCACACCAGCAGCGGCGGCCACGACCTTCGATGGGTATCCGCTGGCACAGAAAGGCCAGGCCGGCAAAGCGCTGGGTATGGCTTGTATCAGTTCCGCACTGGGTGGGTTATTCAGCGTCGTAGTCCTGATCCTGCTGGCCCCCGTGCTCGCCAATATCGCTATCAAGTTTGGCCCGCCGGAATATTTTGCTCTCGCTGTTTTTGGCCTCAGTATGATCAGTAGCCTGGGGTCTCAATCTGTAGTGAAGAACCTGCTGGGCGGCACTATTGGGGTATTTATCGCCTGTATCGGTATGGACAGTATATCAGGGTTCAGCCGCTACGATTTCGGCCTCACCCATCTGATGGACGGGGTGAGCTTCATCCCTGTAATGATTGGTCTATTCGCAGCAGCTGAGGTCTTCCGGCAATCCGAGCAAGGAGTCCGGAAAATCGTTATCGACCGTAAGATTTCAGGGTTGCTTCCCACCTGGAAAGAAATCAAATCTGTCAAGACGACCTTAATTCGTTCCTCGCTGATTGGAACCTTCATAGGTATTTTGCCGGCCGAGGGCGGTACAGTAGCATCTTTTATTGGTTACAACGAGGCAAAACGATTCTCCAAGGAACCCGAAAAATTCGGGACCGGCGTCCTCGAGGGGGTTGCTGCTCCGGAATGCGCCAACAATTCCGCCACCGGCGGTGCGATGA
>JABDQA010000132.1 GCA_013042475.1 Desulfofustis sp. | reverse complement strand
GTGATGGGCATGTGCTCCTCTCTTGGATTTGTTTTGTAAAAGAGTCAATTAAATGAATTGAGATGGATGGGGACACAATACTTATCATGGATGTCCCCTAGATTCATGGTCCTCACACCGGTGTGCGCCCGGTATTCTGGTAGCCCGGTTTGCCTTACTGATCAGGAACTTCGCTGAAATAATAGACATTGACCAGCAGCCAGTCACGGTGATCGGTAAAAAGCTTGGCAAAATAGTCTCTACAGGGTTTTCAAAAATCCACAGCGCAGAGACCTGGGCAGCGCTGCAGACAGCAGGTTACGATCCGATCGAAAAAATGGCTGCCCATCAACATCTCGTAGGTGATGCTTAAAAACCCTTCGTTGGTCATCTACCTCCAGCAGCACCATCTGACCGTGAGGTTCGAGCATGAAACCGAAGGACTGATTGGAATGACCCGAGTGTCTGCTGTAGGTCCGGATTCCTTCATTCCTGAAGCGCTCAAGGTAAACGAGAGAGGGGATTGCCATGGGCTGCCGATTGATCTTCCTACTGGGATGTGTATTATGAGAGCAGAGGATGACTGCGACAAGATTTAGGATACAGGGTCATCGCTGTCAAGTTTAAAGGGATTTGCGGGCAGCAAATTGCACTGGTAAAAGTGCTGCTCGCCAGATCAAGCGCTGATCATTTTTTATGAAGAGGGAGGGGCTATGTCTATCTGGGCTCGAATAGCCGTGACCATCGTGATGATGGTTTTGATCAGTTTTCTCGCAGGGATGTTGTGGAGCAGTCTATTCTCCACTGAAATCCCCAGCTATATTTCCGGTTTTGTGGGCGGTATTGTGGCCATCCCGGTCTGGGAGATCCTCGAAAAGTTCAAGGCTACACCGGAGAAGAAATAGACACCTTGAGGCTTAACACTGGATAGGTTCGGCAGCCATAGGCTGAAGGACCTAGAGCTAGTTCACCGCATTGGGAACCGTTTTGACATTTGAATTTGAATAGACAGATCCCCTGAGTTGCGGACGCGGCTGTAAGGCAATTGGAGGAACGGGTTTAGGGTGGACAACCACCGGAGGACGATTGAAATAATACCCACCGCGGCGCCATGACCTGCGTTCCTGTCTAGCAACTTCGATGGCCGTCTTGGAACGGAGCCTTTCGACCTCGATTTCATGGTTGCGCTCTTCCAGCCTGACCCGATCAGCATACTGCCGGTCCCGCCAATATTCGTTAGCGTCAGCAGGTTGGTGTTTCCTGGCGTAGAACTGCTGCTGCTGAATGGCCCGCAGCTGCTCGGGTGAACAGCCTGCATAGGTCGTCGGATTGCATGACCAGCTCAATTCTGTGATGATCAGCAAGGAACCCAGAGTGATAAGGAAAGTTTTTATCTGCATTGATCTCACCTCCTGAGTTAAAACATACTTATATAATAATCTAAAAATGAAAGGGTGCCAGATCCAAACGTGGGCCGGTCGCTGTTGCATGGCCACATTTGGTACTTACCAGTTTTTTCACTTCTATTTACCAGCTGTGTAATAGTTGGCATCAGATATTCGCCTGGACAGTGGAGGAAGATCACATGAAGCTGCATATCGGCACCTGTTCTTGGAAATATGATTCCTGGCGCGGTCTGATTTATCCCGAACAGAAGAAGATCAACTATCTTCTGGAATACAGCAGACACTTTCGAACCGTAGAGGTGGATCAGTGGTTCTGGTCATTGTTCGGCGAAGATACTGCCGTAATGCCCAAACCAGCAGTGGTAAGGGAATATGGATCATCGGTTCCGGACGACTTTATTTTCTGTGCCAAGGTGCCCAACAGCATCACCCTGACACATCACTACACCAAGAACAGAAAAGAGGTCCTGCGCCCCAATCCCTGCTTCTTGTCGGTGCCCTTGATGGAACGATTTCTGAGTGCGCTGGAACCACTCGGAGACAAGCTTGGGCCGCTTGTGTTCCAATTCGAGTATCTGAACAAGAAGAAGATCGGCAGCCTGGGCGAGTTTATCAACCGCTTCAGCAAGTTTGCCCGTCAGCTTCCAGAC
The DNA here is from genome assembly GCA_013042475.1 of Desulfofustis sp. Classification (GTDB taxonomy): domain Bacteria; phylum Desulfobacterota; class Desulfobulbia; order Desulfobulbales; family Desulfocapsaceae; genus JABDQA01. The sequence goes on along the minus strand of JABDQA010000132.1, from coordinate 654 downwards.
GGGTATGATTATTTTGTCGAGACCAGAAACCCCAATTATTTGAAGAAGCCCTATTTCGATTTTCTCGCTTCAGCTCATCTCCACCCTGTATTCATCCAGGGCTACTATATGCCGCCGATCTTCCAGATCTATAACCAATTCAAAGAGCAGGTTCGCAACAATACGATGATCAGGCTGCTCGGCCCTGAACGCCAGAAGATTGAAAAGCAGACCGGTAACTCCTGGGACGCAATCGTTGCTCCAAAAGACAAGGATATTGACCAGTTGAAAACCATGCTTGGCGAATTGGCTGCCAGAGAGGTTGAGACCTTTCTGTATGTCAACAATCACTTCGAGGGGTCGGCACCCCGGACGATTAGTCGAATCGCAAAAGCACTGGGGCTCCCCGCACCCTCCTTGATTCACGACAACACATCATAGCAAATCCCGCGCCACCCCCTATCATTAGTATACATTTGAGCATAATTCTTGTTGACTTATTATTATGATCTGTTTATATTGTGCTCAAATGAGCATAAGGGAGAAAATATGGTTCGCCCCAAAAAACCCAGAATGGTCTCGGCCTACCCAACCATTACGTCATTCGTACCCCAGGGAGTCAATGTCACCGGGAAGGCTGTCTTGAGCGTCGACGAATTCGAAGCAATCCGGTTG
>JABDQA010000131.1 GCA_013042475.1 Desulfofustis sp. | reverse complement strand
GTGATGGGCTGCTATGGTATTGGAGTCAGTCGTGTTGTCGCCGCTGCCATTGAGCAGAATCACGACGACAACGGTATCATTTTTCCCGCGCCGCTAGCTCCTTATCCGGTGACAGTGCTCAATCTCGCGCTCAGTGATCCCGAGGTCAGTGGAGCAGCTGAAAAGATTTATGAAGAGCTCAACAACTCTGGAATAGAAACCTTCATCGACGATCGTGATGAGCGGCCCGGAATCAAGTTCAAGGATGCCGATCTGCTTGGTTTTCCGTTAAGAATCACGGTTGGGAAACGGTTCAAGGAGAATTCCATGGTCGAGGTTTGCGGGCGGGCAAACGGCACCACGGAAGAGGTGGGGATTGAGGATGTCGTCTCCCATGTCAACGCAAAACTTGCCACCTGAAGGACGGTGCACTGGTGAATGCATTTATGGAACAGGCTTCTGCGGTTAATCCGGGTGGCCTGAAACTGTTAGCTGCCAACTATCTTCACGATGTGGATTTGACCCCAATCGATGAGGCCTGGCATCTTGCCGTCTCGGTGCATCAAAGCGGCAAGCACTTTTCCGGGGAGCCTTACCTGATCCACGCCCTTGAGGTGGCCTCGACCCTGGCCTCCATGCACCTGGATCTGGACACGATCATAGCCGGCATGCTGCATGGCGCCTTGAAAAACGGTGTCCAGTTCGAGGAGCTCGAGGAGAAGTTTGGCAAAGATGTGGCTTACATCGTCAGCGGAACCACGAGGATCACCAGCGTCCAATACAACAACCGGCTTGCCAGTCAGGCAGAGAACGTGAGAAAAATGTTACTGGCCATGGCCAAAGATATAAGGGTCCTGCTGGTACGACTGATCGACCGGCTTCAGGATATGCTGCTGCTTGATCTGGTTGACCGTCAACGGCAGATCGAAGTGGCCAGGGAAACGATGGACCTCTATGCTCCGCTGGCCAGTCGGCTGGGCATAGACTGGCTCAAGCGCCAGCTTGAAGATTACGCCTTCAGATACCTCTATCCAGCTGAATATGAGGACCTCAGTCTGAGGCTTGAGAGCTCGCTCACCGAACGTCAGAGTTATGTCGATGAAATGATCGCCATTCTCTATGACAAGCTTCAGCAGGGAAGTGTCTTCCCGTCTCGCATTCTTGGCCGTCCCAAGCATCTCTACTCGATCTACAAGAAACTGATGGCCCAGAATATCCCGCTCGAGAGGGTGTATGACAAGGTGGCTTTCAGGATAATCGTCGCGGAGCTCAAGGAGTGTTACGAAACGTTGGGTATCATCCATGCCAACTGGTCTCCGGTGCCTGGCAGAATCAAGGATTTTATCTCAGTACCCAAGGCTAACAATTACCAGTCGATGCACACCACAGTGGTCGGCCCGCGTGATCATTTCATCGAGATTCAGATCCGCACGGAGGAGATGGACCGGGTTGCCCAGGAAGGGGTAGCCGCCCACTGGGCGTATAAAGAAGGCCAGAAGGTAAAAGACAGGGATGCCAGACTCTTCAGGGATCTTAAGAGTCTGGTGACTTCGCTGCAGGATGTGGAGGATTCCCGAGAGTTTCTCGAAAGTTTGCGTGGAGAATTACACGACCCTGAGGTCTATGCTCTGACCCCCAACGGTGAGGTAAAAGAGCTGCCGGCCAAGAGCTGTCCCATCGATTTCGCTTACGCGATTCATACAGAAGTCGGCAATCGATGTGCCGGTGCCAAGGTAAATGGCCGCCTTGTGTCGTTGAAATATGAGCTGCAGAACGGCGATATCGTCGAAATAATCACCTCACCGAACCAGCGTCCCCGCCGGGGCTGGCTCGATCTGGTCAAAACCAGCAGGGCCCGGGCCCGAATCAGGTCCTGGTTCCGTCGTGAAGAGCGGGACAAGGCTTACGCACTTGGCCGCGAGATCTGCGAGCGGGAGTTGAAAAACCATGACATGACCCTGAAGCGGCTGGTCAAGAGCGGCCATATCAAAATGCTGCTCAAGTCGCTGCGCTGCAATTCGCTTGATGATATGCTGGTCAAGGTGGGAAGTGGAGCAATCACTATCGACAGTCTGGTCAAGGCCCTTGATCCACCTGAAATGCGCAAGGAACAGCAATCAGCCCCCTCGGAACTGACCCCCGAACAGATCGCCGAGGTGATGGCGTCCCAGGTGCGCTCAGGAGCCAATCGTAGCGGTTCGGCAATAAGCATAGACGGTATCGACGACATGTTGGCGCGGGTCAGTCAGTGCTGCAACCCTGTTCCGGGAGACCCCATAGTGGGGTTTATCACCACCGGGAGCGGCGTTTCCGTACATAAATCGAATTGTGCCAATCTGCTCAGTTCAGATCCACAGCGCTGGATTGAGGTGTACTGGAACAACCTTGAGCATCAAAGCTACCGGGTGGAAATACAAGTGACGGCCGAGAACCGCAGAGGTATTTTCGCCGAGATCAGTTCAGCTATCAGTGCCGATATGGCAACCATTGTGGAGATTTCGGCCCATGTGACACCGGAAGATCGAGCCGAATTCAGTATTGCCCTTGAAGTACGAAACCTTGAACATCTGCAACAGGTTCTTCAGCATCTGAGGCAGATGGAGCCGGTAATTTCGGTTCGGCGCCACTGATCTTTTCTGGACATAAGCCCCATGTCACTGTGTATCGTCTGTGGTAATGAAATTCCAGTTGATGATGTTGTCTGCCCGTTCTGCGGTGCTGCTCAGCAAAGTGCAGCTGACAATTCTGATGAGACTGTTACCCATCGAATCGTTAACATCGAACGTGGACGTCCCGTGGTGGAAACGGCACTGAAAAAGATGGAAAATGAGCTGCTGCGTGCCAGAACAGACCGAGTCATGGTCGTGACACTGATTCACGGCTATGGTTCATCGGGCAAAGGAGGAAGGATTCGCACTGAATGCAGAAAACTGCTCGATCAGATGAATAGTGAGAAGAAGATCAATCAGCTCATTGTTGGCGAGGAGTTCAGGAAACGGACGGGGCCAGGCAAAGCCTTACTGAAGAGATTCCCGCAACTGGAAGATGACTGCGCCTCAGATTTTTCCAATCCCGGGGTTACCATCGTAGTGCTCTAGACGCCATAAGGGAGCTCCCGATAATTATTTTCTGGCTCATTTCGAAAGGGCAATGTATAAACTCAGATTTTATAAGTAATTGATTCCCCGAAGCCGGGGAAAATCATAGACCACAACAAGGAGATATGATGAAGCTTACATTTACAACCGTTTCTGCCACCGTTCTGTTTGGACTGGTGATTTTACCGCTTACCGCATCCGGCGCCGATTCAGCCGCCGATCGACCGCTCGAGACGAACAAGGATAAAGTGAGTTACTCAATCGGGCTCGATCTCGGTAAATACCTGAGCAACATGAAGGGTAAGATCGACTATGAGCTCCTCAAACAAGGCATAGATGAGGGATTCTCCGGTGCCGAACCGAGGCTCAGCCAGGAAGAGATAACCAGCGCCCAGGAAGAATTTGCGGCGGCCCTGCAGGCAGAGCAGGAAGCCCAACTGGAAGAAATGAAGCAGAAAAACAGCGCTGCCGGTCAGGCTTATCTTGAAGAGAACAAGGCTAAAGAGGGCGTGGTTACCACCGACAGCGGATTGCAGTACGAAGTGCTGGCGGCTGGAGACGGCCAAAAGCCGACCCCTGAAGATACGGTCAAAGTCGATTACGTGGGTACCCTTATAGACGGCACCGAGTTCGATAGCTCAATCGCCCGAGGCGAGCCGGTAACCTTCCCGGTGGGCCAGGTGATCCCAGGCTGGACCGAAATATTGCAGCTTATGCCGGTCGGCTCCAAATACCGGGTCACCATTCCTGCGAATCTGGCCTATGGTGAAGCCGGCGCCCCCCCGGTGATCGAACCCAACTCGGTGTTGATCTTTGAGGTAGAACTGATCGGCATCGAGGAACCCTTGACTGAAACGGCTCCGGACGAGGCACAGGCGGAGGAGTTGAGCGAGGATAAGAAAAGCGAGTAATCTCGAAATTCTCGATGTGAATAGGGAAGGACGGTAAACCATCCTTCCCTTTCATGCTTCAGAAGATTCAAGCATGCGTCGGTTCCCGGACATCAAGCGGTTCGGCTCTTCCCAAGATACCATTGGCCATTTTAATATGGCCGATATCCCTCCACGATTTTTTCAGCAACCCAGTTCCATAAGCATCGACAGCCACGGGGTCGTAAGAGGCGACGATTTTTCCGACCGGCGGGCTGCAGGTTGGCCCCCATAAATGAGCCTTGGCCATCCCTACGGCAGCATCAATGACGGTGAAATCAGGCGTTCGGTAGCGGTTAAGATCGAATACCGCCTCGTCCAGCTTCATGTGAAACGAAGATTTACCCCAGGCCCCGCCCTGCTGATAGTGGGCCGGAGGAGCGCACCCCATCATATTTTTCATGGTCAAGGTGACGCGACACAGCGAGTGGGCTTTCAGCACCGGTACTGAAATCAGGAAGCAGTCAAACAGCAATTCCGGCAGATACATCTCCGGCCAGCGCTTGCATCTATCGTTGGTGAGACGCCGGCAGGGTTCGATATTCAGGTCGAGAAGCTGCACCCTGTCACTCAGCTTGGCATAGCCCTGCTGCTCGAAACAATGGAAGGTGTCGTATTCGAGTGCGCCGGTTCCTTCCCCGACAATTATCCGGATTTCAGGATGGTGTTGCAGAATGTAATCGACCAGTGCTTTCACCAGGTCGACATGGGTGGTTATCGGCGGATCGAGATCTTCGACCAGGTTGGGCTTGATCAGCACCGTCTGATACGAAGCCAGTTCATCGACAAGGTGGGTACTCTCCAGTACGAGCGGGAGCGACTCACGGTAGCTGGTAAAATCAGCGCTCCAGATAACACCTTCGTCTCTACTTGCATCAGTCATGTCTACAACCTGATTAGAGGTCCTGTTTCTTCAGCAGATAGAGACCGATTATGGAGAAGAGCAGATGCACTATGAAGGCCGACGGCAGCACCATTACGTATCCTGCTTTAGCCAAGGACTGCAAGGCTCCCCATGTACCCCAGGCGACGAATGCCATAAAGCAGCTGACTGGGATGGCTATTGACAGATCACGCCCCCACTTCTGATAGGATAAAATTAGAATCGGTAAGCCCAGCAGCAAGAGAGGTATGCCTAGCAGCAGGTAGGAAATGCGCGCGTAAAATTCAGCTCGAGCCCTGATCTTTTCTGATTGGAGATCCTGCTCACCGATATCGGCAAACAGTCGGGTGAGGGACATTTCCGCCGACTCGTATTCCGGCACCAGAAAATCATCCGGTGATTCGGGTAAGCGTTGAGAGTAAATCTTAAAGGGCTTAGAGACGAACGATCCACTCTCGTCACGTTCGATTACCTGGCCGGTCTTGAGCACCCAGATTGGAGGGACCCAGTCAGCAAATTCAGCGCTGGCGAGTGACCGAATATTGTAATTATCGTCCCAGGTCGAATAGGAGAAATCTTTAAAAATCATTTTCTCCTTGTTGGGCCACTGAAATGAATAGAAGCCTTCGGTACCCTTGAAGTAGTACCTGCCGTTTCGGTATATACCCAGAGGCACCTTGCCCCGCACCTGTTCAAACCAGATGTCGTTGGTAACGGCGATAGTTTTGGGCAGCAGCACTTGAGCGGCAACCACGAACATTACGGTGGCAGCTGCAGATCCGATGAGAATGGGTCTGATTATCTGGCTCAGGGGGATTCCGGCCGCCTTCAAAGCAAGTAGTTCGTTGTTGTTATTCATAATACCAAGGGTGATGACCCCGGACAGCAGGATAAGCACCGGATTGAGCTGGTCAACGACATAGGGCAGATTGAGGATGAAGAAGCCGAAGACCAGTGACAACGGTTTGCCCGCCTCGGAGAATTCATCGAATTTCTCAAAGAAATCGATGAGCAGATAAAGCGAAGCGAAGCCGACGTTCAGAGTTACGAAATAGCGGATAAACTGAAAAAGCAGATAGCGGGTCAGGAGTTGCATGGAAAATCTAACATCAATTGGAGTTTACCACCTGAGTGGAAATCAGAAACCCGGCAGCCACAAGGGTCAGACCGATGACGTTGCTGATCAGGATGTAAGCGAGTGCAGAAAAAGGCTCGCCGGCTTTGAAAAATTGAATGTTTTCCCTGGCAAAAGTTGAAAAGGTGGTGTAGCCGCCAAGCACTCCGGTAAATAAAAATAGCCTGAATTCATTGCTGATGGACATGCGTTCGAAATACCCCCAGAGCAGACCGATAAAAAAACAGCCCACCAGGTTCGCGGTCAGCGTCTCGTAGGGGAATCTGGAGGTGGTATAGGATTCGATAGCCAGCGAAGTGAGGTATCTTCCCACTGAGCCTATTGCTCCGCCAAGCGCCACCGCGAGGATTTTTATCATAGTCTTCGTTAACCGAGCGTTTTTTCAACAGAGTTTGAGTCAATTTACCTACCATTACCGTCTGAATCAGTCAAGATTAAGGGGTTGAGCTTACAGGATGTTTATTTCAATTACCCGGCAACCAAATCGGGCTCAAAGCACCAAACCTTGGGCCGAGAAAATGTGTCTGTGCAATAAACCATTTAATTACAGGAATTTGCCATCTATTGCCCGGCTTGAATTTTTAGTTCTACCTGTGTTATACTGTCCGCCCGTTTGGCTGCCTGGCAATCCGGAGATTTCTGCGTCAGGCAGCCTTTCTGTCTCGTGCGAGGTCCGGAGCAATGCGGGACTAAACTCAACCGGAGGTGGCTGACAATCTGCAGGGCAGATAAAGCAACGAACTAACCGGTCTGTTCGCTTGCTATCTGTGGCTGTGTGCGAATCAATCTCACAAGATGGACGGGAGGCTGTCTGCGGCGCAGTCTCGACTGCGGGCCCCCGCTCCGGTTAGGTTGTCACGGTTACCATTAATGGCGAGAATAAGAAAAGCAAACGGTTTGAATCTCTGTGAGCAATCCTATAAAAAATCAGCAAAAATACGCTTGGAGGAGTTCTGGAGCGTATTTGACAAAGAGGATACCGTTCTGGTCTGCATCAATGCCGACCCCGATTCTCTCGCCTGTGCGATGGCGGTCAAACGACTGCTCAGATACCGGGTAAAGTATATCGCCATTGCTCACCCCAACGAGATCACCCGTCTCAACAATCTGGCCATGATCGAACGGCTGAGAATCCCTTTGGAAAAATTCGGATCGGTCAAGTTGTCGGATTACACTAAAAAGGTCATCGTCGATTCCCAGCCCGATCATTTACCTGTCTTTGAAAAGATCTCCTTCCATGCCATCATCGATCACCATCCGATCAGCCAGGAATGGGCCGCCGCTTACGTGGACATCAGGCCAGATTATGGCGCCGCCTCGTCGATGCTGGTCGAGTATTTGCGGGCAGCCAATATGAAGCCGTCGGTGGCACTTGCCACGGCACTTTTTTACGGCATCAAGGTCGATACTGGAGATTTCGAGAAAGAATCGCGACTGGCGGACGGCATCTCTTTCAGGTATCTCTTTGATATCGCCAACCGCAATCTGGTGAGAAAGTTCGAACTCACTGACTTACGCCGCTCCGAGCTCAAGTATTTCAGCTCCGCTCTCAACGAACTGCACTATTCAAAAGGCAAATTCTACACCCACATCGGCCGGGTGAGGAGCCCTGATGTACTTGTTATCATTGCTGATTTTCTTAATCATGTTTCCGACATCGACTGGGTGCTTGTTTCCGGTATCTACAACGATAAACTGGTTGTCATCTTCCGCTGTGATGGGTATCGTAAAAGCGCGGGGAAACTGGCTTCCCGGGTATTTGGCCATCTGGGGCCGGCCGGGGGACACAAGGGTGCAGCCCGGGCGGAGATACCGCTCAAAGCACTGGAATTGACCGAATACGACATCAACACCCAGACTCTTAAGCGTCTTACCTCGCGTCACATGAAATAACCCGCCGTTCTGCGCCGCCGGCTTGCTCACCTTGGTGTCATCAGGCCGATACGGCCGGAATGGACACTACTGTTTGGAGAGAGGTGATGCTGAAACCGACGACACTTGCGATGATTCTGGCCGGCGGCAGAGCGGATGAGCTCAATGTGCTCACCTATTATCGTCCCAAGGCGGCCGTACCCTATGGCGGATTCGCCCGGGTGATTGACTTTGCCCTGTCAAACCTCATGAATTCGGGGATCGAGCAAATCGCCATCCTCAGCCAGTACCGCAGTTATTCCCTGATAAACCACATTGGTACCGGTGCGGCCTGGGATATGATCGGCCGGTTCCGCGGCGTCTCTATCCTGCCGCCTTTTATCGATTCCGAACAGCAGGACTGGTATCGGGGATCGGCAGACGCGGTCTATAAAAATCTAGATTTCGTCCAATACCATAATCCAGAAGAGATTCTGATTCTCTCGGGTGATCATATCTATCAGATGGATTATCGAGATGTGATCGCCTACCATCATGAGAAGGGTGCAGACCTCACGGTGGTGTGCAAAAAGGTAGAAAAGGCCAGGGCCTCACGCTTCGGCATGGCCCATTTGGACGAAGAGGACGGTGATCGCGGCGGTAAGTTGATCACCTATCAGGAGAAGAGCGAGAATCCGGAAGGTGAGTGGTCCTCTCTGACGGTGCTCTGTTTCAAGCCAAGGGTGCTATACCAGGTGCTTGAAGAAAATCAGGCGGACGATTCTTTTGAATTCGGACGTGACATAATTCCCAGGCTGATGCGCCAGGGCAGCCGCATATATGGTTATAAGTTTGACGGCTACTGGGGGTACACAAGGACTGTAAAAGAATATTGGAGTGCCAATATGGATCTGCTCGGCGACCAGCCGCTGGTAGACCTCGAGCGATGGGGAATCAGGACAAATCTCGATCACCGGGAACTCAGGGATTATCAACCAGCGCTCTTCGGTAGAGATGCGGAGGTGTGCAACAGCCTGGTGTACAATGGCTGTGTGGTGGAGGGTACGGTAAGGAATTCAATTTTGTTCCCAGGCGTGCACATAGGCTCGGGCTCGGTAATCGAAGACTCGGTCATTTTCTTTAGCAACATAATCGGTAAAGACTGCTCTTTTAACAAACTGGTTTCAGATGTCAACACAGTGTATGAGGACGGGGTGCAGATCGGCATCAACCATGGTGAAACCGACAGGGAAATTGCCGTCGTGGGTTGGAACAACAGAGTTCCGGCTGGCACCAAGCTGGGCCGAGGAGTAACCGTATCACCCAGGCTTGATCGTGATAAATGGCCGGCTCTTCTTGAAGCGGGGAGGGTGCTGAGATGAGAACACCTGGAGATGCACTCGTACTTTTGCTGGCCGGCGGGGTCGGAAGCCGCCTCAATTTGCTGGTCGAAAAAAGAGCCAAACCGGCGGTTACTTTCGGTGGCATTTACCGGATCATTGATTTCAGCCTCAGCAACGTAATGAATTCGGGGCTCACCAAGGTTGGCGTGCTTACCCAATACAAACCGTTGTCCCTGATGAGTCATATCAGCACCGGCGAACCCTGGGATTTTACCGGCCGCAGCCGGGTTGTCAAAATCCTGCCGCCCCGCACCGGTTCCAAGGATTCCGACTGGTATCAGGGAACTGCCGATGCGGTGCGGCGCAATGTCGATTTCATAGAGACCAATGAATCCGATGAAGTGCTGATCCTTTCCGGTGACCACATCTATCATATGGATTTCGATGCGATGCTCGAGTTTCATCGGGCCAAAAAAGCTGATGTGACGGTGGGCATGATGGTTGTTCCAAGAGAGCAGATTCACCAGTTCGGAGCGGGCATCACCAATGATGACGGGCGCATCGTTGAGTGGGAGGAAAAGCCCGAAGTGCCGAAAACCAATTTGGCCTCAATGGGTATTTACGTTTTCACCCGCGATTATCTGCTGAACAGCCTGGCACGCTCCCGCAATGAGATTGATTTCGGGATGCACATCCTCCCCTGGGCCATCGACAACGACAATGTCTTCGCCTATCCGTTCTACGGTTACTGGCGTGATGTCGGTACTATCCAGGCCTACTGGGAAGCGAATATGGATCTGCTCAAGCAGGATGGTTCAATTACTCCGGAGAAGTGGCAGATTCGTACCAATGTCGAGTCAGAATATCGTAAGGCGGACCGGCCGGCTGCCAGATACGGTTCCAATGCGAGGGTCCAAAATTCATGGATTTCCGCAGGCTGCGTGATCCAGGGAACGGTGCTCAACTCGGTATTGTCGCCAGGAGTAGTTGTCGAGGAAGGGGCGCGCATCGAAGACTCGATTCTGTTCAGGGATTGCGTGGTCAAGAGCGGGGCGGAGGTCGATCTGGTGATAAGTGATAAAGCAACCCGCTTTGGCCCAAATGCGGTTGTCGGCACCGGCGACCACCGCGATATCGTCAATCGGCTCTATCCCAAACACCTCTATACCGGGATTACGCTGGTTGGGGAATCTGCTCAGGTACCCGAGGGGATGAAGGTGGGTCGTAACTGTATCATCAAATGCAATGCTCGGGAAGAGGAATTCGCCACGCCAGTCTTGCAGGATGGAGAATCATTAACCTGAAAGAAAGCTTTGACAATGCATTGAGACGTTGCTATAAGAGACTTCCTGAACGTCCGCACGGCACGGCGCTCCACTTTTACCTAACACTTAGCCCCCGTAGCTCAGGGGATAGAGCACAGGATTCCTAATCCTGGTGCCGCAGGTTCGAATCCTGCCGGGGGCACCAATTATTTCCAATAGCTATATGCTATCTCTCTGCTGGAAAGACTATGGGCTGCTTCTTCCCCGCTTTGTCCCCACTTTTGAGCTTACGGGAAATATTTCGGCACCCGTCTTGCTCCCTATGCGCACCCGGGTATGGGTTTTGCCAAGGGCAATAGTTTCATAAGATTCATGAGGCCAAGATTACCACACCTGGTCGGTCATTGAACCTCACCTCAGAGGAAGAATGTATACAAGGTGGAAATGGACTCTGAAGAGATTCACATTACCATCACAACCTTGAAGACCTCACAAAAAGAGCTGAATGGAAGGTAAACACTATTTAATGGAAATTGCATTAATCACAATTTCCGTAAACAACCGTTGAGTTAGCCTTGTATCTGTAGCGCTTTCCGTTCTTAACACAGATAATATCTCCTCTGGGCTCATCAAACATATTCCAGTAAATAACCCGCCCATTGTCATACCCATGAAAAGGAATATCTGTATCGCCAACCGAACATTTATCAAAATTCGGTACGTGTCCGGGACACATCACAAGTGATTTACCGCCATCACTCGAAGCTGTGGTGGTATGGTGAAAATGATCAGTGACTTTTGGTTTAGGTGCTGCTTCTGCAGTGGCTTTAGATTCAGTTGCCACTTCTGCAGTGGCTTTTGATTCAGGCGCCGCTTCATCAGTGGCCTGAACAATTGCGATTACCGCTTCTTCAGTAACGTTTTGTTCAGTTGCCGCCTCTGGTGCCGCAGCCACTTCCTCTTCTACAGGAGCTGGATTGTCGTCTCCCGATCCGCTGATGGAGTCGACCAGATCGTTCCACTCATCGCTACAGCCATTGAGTAATAAAATGAATGCTAACAGTGAGATAATAATGATTTTTTTTGACATTAATCAACCTCTTAAGAAAGGTATGGCGAGAGCAAGTTAGTATGATTTTTTACTTAGTAACAATATTATCCATAGGCGTATTAAGCCCTACTTAAACAGCATCAATGTGAGATCATGAAAGGCTGGGTCGCTACCCTGACACCATCAAAAAATATATCAGCATCCCATCTGCCGTGGATCTCCCCCTTATATTCATCACCTGAGATCATTTCTGAAAACATCCCATTTTTAATGAGTTTCAACCAAAAGTAAACGCGGTGTTTCGGGGGTTGTCGAGTCAGTGATATATTATGTGTGGAAGTATTGACGGATTTACCTTCTGGGTTCTTCCAGAGGATCATTACATCATACTCTCCAGCCAGCAGTTGGGTAAACTCCATGACCAGAAACACCTTTTCAGAAGCATCAAACAGGTATTGTTCATTGAGAAATGTTCTATCGCTGTACATCTTTACATGCAGCGAATGGGCTTGCTCCAGCTTTAGATTTAGTCCGGTTCGGTTGTATTTAGGTGGAGTGGAAGTGGGGGTGGGAGAGCGATTAGCATACTTTACAGAAGATGAATCTCTGATACTCAAAGAATTAATCCTGATAGTCGACGTTTCGGTGTCATGTTCGATGACGTCGGCCGTCTGGAAATAAGGCATTGCGCGGTAACAAACCAGGAGAGTAACAGTAATCAACAGGAGGATTACAACAGTCCGTTTTTTTGATATCATCGGCATGTGCAAGTGATAAAAAATCGTTTTGCAAATCAACAATTCGAGGCATAAATAGCCACCACATATGAATTACGATTCGTTTCGTTATATTCACTCACTTCTTCGCACTAACTTTGGCGATATCCGTTGGAAATATATACTATTTTATAAAATTCGCAAGGTAAGATGCAAATGAAATATTCTGACCTTTATAAATTCAATAACGTTTTCAGAAACGTGGTGGAAGCAGAGTATTGTGATGTCAAAGATGTATCCAGATTATGTTCGTTGATAACTTCAAAAAACATGCAAGGCAAGCTACCTGATACCATGACATTTCGTATATTCACAGATTTAATATTGATATTTGCAGGACCAAGCTTTTATCAGCGTGGCAGGGTAAAATGTTGCCAGTTTATCTTCAGGTTGAGGAGCTGAAAGCCACTATTGTCAATGATTGTAGCCCCAACACCTCAGCTGTTTTCACATGGTATTGAACCAGATAAAAGCTTTTTTTTCGCTCTCTCATGGCCCCTATAAGTTACAATTTTAGGATGAAATATGTCGCCCTCAGCAACATCGCCGAAACCGGACAATAGGGCAAAAAAATAAATTCAGGGAAGTATTATGCATTCCCGCATTGATTACGCTTGACAAAACAATGCGGAGGACAGTACTGCATGGGCTGGTGATAATTTCAGAGCAAGGTGCTTTCCTGCCCAGTTTTCTGTATTCACAGCAATGATTTGAGTCGTCTGAAAAAATATAAATCCCTCTAATAGCGATATAAATATCCGATAAATAGTAACTGGTCACAAAGGTTTCACCGTGTCGTCCCATAATACAGTCACACATAAGAGCACGAAGATAAAGACAATCCGGGATGTGGTTGAGTGGAACCTGTGTATGGGATGTGGAGCCTGTGTGGCTTTTTGTGAAAAAGAAAATGGAGTTGATCTGGTAGATATCCCAACTGCGGGTCTCAGACCCCGTTCTGGAGCAGACTGCGGCTCGTGCAGCAGGTGCCTGGCGGTATGTCCAGGGGTGTCGGTTGATGCAGCCGAAACAAATGACGATGAGCCGGAAAGTATAGTCGAGAATTTGCAGGTTGGAAATTATCATGGAGTATACGAAGGATATGCTGCAGACCGGGAAATTCGTTTTATTGGTTCTTCCGGAGGTATTCTCTCTGCGCTCAGTGTCTATGCCCTTGAAAAGGGTGGAATGGACTATGTGGTTCATACGGGCATGGATAAGGCCCAGCCATGGAAAAATAGGACAGTCATAAGCCGGAACAAGCCACAACTTCTTGATAACGCCGGATCGAGATATTGCACGTCGTCGCCTTGCGAATTGTTTGATGTGATCGAAAAAAGTGCAGGGAGATGCGTTTTTATCGGTAAACCCTGTGATGTTGCTGCACTTGCCAAGGCCCGTCGTCTACGTCCACAACTTGACGCAAATGTAGGCCTGGCATTGTCGTTTTTCTGTGCCGGCACCCCTTGTTCGGACGCGGTTCGCGAGTTGGTGGGAGGGCTGGGTGTCGAGGCTGATGAGATTTCATCACTCAGATTTCGCGGTCAGGGATGGCCTGGCCGTTTCGAAGTGCAGTCGACAAAGGGCGGGGAGCCGAAAACCATTTCATACTTGCGGACCTGGACGACGCTAGCGAAACGGAGACCGTTTCGTTGTCATATCTGTCCTGATGGCATGGGACTACTTTCTGATATTACTTCGGGTGATGCCTGGAACAGGTATACTGGCGAGGCGGAGAGTGACGGAATATCCCATGTGGTGGTTCGGACAGGCCGTGGGCGGCGGTTGCTGGAGAGTGCCGTACAGGCAGGATATGTGGAGCTTACACCCTCGACAGCAGACGATATAATCAAGGCCCAGGGCATCCATCTAAGGCGCACAGTGGTCTTCGGCAGGCTGATCGGCATGCGTTTATGCGGTGTGCCCACTCCCCGTTATTCTAATTTCGGGTTGTTCAGCTCATGGCTTCGGACCAATCCGCTGGTGATGACCAGTTCCATTTTCGGTACGCTTAAGCGGATGGTAGTGCGTAAACTCTGGCGCCGGAGTCCATATTTTTACCGATAAAATTCAATCCCGAATTTTTCATGAACATTTGGCCCAGAATATTATGAGACAATTTCAAATCAAGTAAATAAGCCATCTATATTTCCAATTCCAATAATATTGGGACATGCTGCTGAGAGCTCCGCATGTGAACAAACTGTTTATCTTCGATTTGCAAGGACAGAACACATCGCTGTAAGAAAATCTGAGAAAAACAGGAACTATACGTAACAGAGTCTGTTTTTTTTATTTATATTAATGTGTTAAAAGGCCAAGTTTCCCCCTTTTTTATACATGAGTCAAAGTTTACTTGATGTAGTTGGGCCAGTTGTGTTACAAAGTGTTACAAATATTGCCTATTCTGTACTTTGGGTGACAGGAATTATTCAGTCCAAATTTAGCTCTGAGACTTTCATGTTGATTGACACAAGCACCCTGCTGGTTTTCATTCCCACTGTTTTCATCTCAGTTATTACACCGGGACCTGATCAGGCTTCCATAACAGCCTATTCACAGAGTTTTGCTCTCAAAGTATCTCCTGCTCTACGTAAATGAACATCGAGGCGCCCGGCTTTTTCCGGAGCTCGTTCTGGGTAATGGTAAATACGGCCACCAATGCTCCCAATGGTTCGGTCGCTACCTTAAAAAATGCCACATTTCCGATAATAAGAAAACATTGCATAGCTTCCGACCCACCATCGCTATGCAATATAAACAAGCCACCTGACAAGGAGGAACAAATTGAAATTTATCAAATCAATTCTACTTTTGTCTGTGACCCTCATGCTTTTTTCCTGTAGTTCCGATTCAGGCGGCGGTGCTCAAGGCGGCAGCGGAGAGGTTCCTGGTGTCTTGACGTACGACCCAAACGCCCCAGAAACTGCCCAGAAGAACCTAAAAGACACCGCAGCAACCGCCCAGACGAGCGAAGCAAGCGGTACGAGAACCGATAAAGGAACGTACCATGGCCGAACCAACGGCGGCCGACCGACATGGTACTTCCCTAAAAATATGAGCTCTTACCCTTCGACTTTTACAGTCAAGATTCCCAACTGCTCGAGCTTCCAAGTTGTAAACAACAACGGCAAACGCTTCGAACAAGGATTGTACATCGTGAAACAATCCCACGTTTCCGGTCGAGGACTCGCTCTTTTAGCGCCGAGTAAATGTGGATCAAGAACAGCTTTAATCACGTATTAAGCGGGATTTTATAACGGAAGAGACCATTTACTAAAACTATTCGAACCGCGCAGCCGATAGTCTTCGAGAAACGTGTGACGCAATTTCAGCTCTGCCAAAGCCGATACGCTTTCCTCTGC
>JABDQA010000130.1 GCA_013042475.1 Desulfofustis sp. | reverse complement strand
CGGCCTGACCTTTCAAAGACAGTACCCGTGTTATCGCTGCCGTCAATGTCGTCTTGCCATGATCGATATGACCTATCGTTCCTACATTCACATGCGGCTTCGTCCGCTCGAATTTCTCCTTTGACATCGTCTTTCCTCAATACTGGATGGATTAAATCCCTCTGATTTTCTTTATTATCTTGTCCGCCTTTGCTTGTGGCACCACGTCATACTCCAAAAACTGCATACTGAAGTGGGCTCGCCCCTGGGTTGCCGACCTCAGCGAAGTCGAGTAGCCGAACATCTCGGCCAGCGGCACATGCGCCCTTATGACCTGGACTTCTTTCTCGGTCTCGATGCCGGTTACTTTTCCCCGTTTGGAGTTCAGGTCCGAAATCACCTCCCCGACATATTCCTCGGGGGTTACCGCTTCCAGGTCCATTACCGGCTCCAGCAGAACCGGCGCTGCTTCTGCACCTGCCTTTCGCAGGGCCATCGCTGCAGCTACACCGAAGGCCATCTCGGTGGAGTCTTCCTCATCGTACGAACCACCCGTCAAGGTGACTCTGACATCAGTGAGCGGATGGCCGATGAGCGGCCCGGAATCCAGGGTATCCCTGACTCCTCTTTCAATTGCCGCGAGGAACATCGACGGGATGGTCTCTTCATCGACCTCGCTGCTGAAGACAAAACCGCCGCCGCGCTCCAGCGGCTCTATCTTCAAGACGACGTGCCCGTATTGGCTGGTGCCGGTCGTCTGCTCAAAACGCCCCTCTTCGGTGACGCTTTGAGTAATCGTCTCTTTGTAGGCCACCTGAGGAGTCCCGACCTTGGCGGAGACTTTGAAATCGTTAAGCAGCCTGTGCACGATTATCTCCAGGTGCAGCTCGCCCATCCCCGAGATAATCTTTTGCCCGGTGTCCTCATCGGTTTTAACCGTAAAGGACGGGTCTTCCAGGGCGATCTTGTCTAGCGTTTCGATCAACTTACTTTCATCGGCCTTGCTTTTGGGCTCAATTGCCACGCCGATGACCGGGTCCGGAAAATCCATACTCTCCAGAACCACAAAATCGCCGCTTTCACAGAGCGTATCACCGGTGGTAGTGAATCTGAGTCCGACAATCGCCCCGATATCTCCCGCCCCGATCGACTTGACCTCTTCACGCTTGTTGGCATGAAGTTTAAGAAGTTTGGATATTTTCTCCTTCTTCTTTTTAACCGGGTTGAAAACCTTGTCGCCGACGGAGAGCATGCCCGAATAAACCCGCATGAAGGCGAGATTTTCAACGAACGCATCACTCATCAGCTTAAAAACCAGCCCGCAGAAATTCTCTTTCGGCCCGGTTTTGCGCTGGACCGGTCCACCCTGCCGGTCAAGCCCTTCCACGAAGCCAATATCTACCGGCGAGGGCAGATATCTGACCACGCTGTCCAACAAGGGCTGAATACCCTTGTTTTTAAAAGCGCTGCCGCACAATACCGGCACGATGTCAAGCGCCAAGGTGGCCTTTCTCAGTGCACGGTAAATCTCGTCAACCGAAACCGGTTTATCGTCAAGATATTTTTCCATGACCCCCTCATCGAAATCGGCCAATTTCTCGAGGAGTGCCATTCGTGCGGCCGTGAATACTTCTTTATAGTGCTCAGGAATGGCTGATTCCACCACTTCCTGTCCAAGAGACTGCTCGGAAAAACCAAGCATCTTCTCTTCTACGAGGTCAATTACCCCGGTAAAATCTGCTTCTTTGCCGACCGGAATCTGCAGGGGGAGCGGATTGGCCCCGAGCCGTTCGGACATCATGTTCAAACACCGCTCAAAATTGGCCCCCACCCTGTCCATCTTGTTGACGAAGGCCAATCGGGGGATGGCATAATTGTCAGCCTGTCTCCATACCGTTTCTGATTGGGGTTCGACCCCGCCAACCGCACAGAAGACAGCGATGACGCCGTCCAGCACTCTCAGGCTGCGTTCCACCTCGACGGTGAAGTCGACGTGGCCCGGGGTGTCTATAATGTTGATCTGATGATCGTTCCAGATACAGGTAGTTGCTGCCGAGGTTATCGTGATTCCTCGTTCCTGCTCCTGTTCCATCCAGTCCATGACGGCGTTGCCGTCATGGACCTCGCCCATCTTATACGAACGGCCAGTATAGTATAAAATCCGTTCGGTTGTGGTGGTCTTGCCGGCATCTATGTGGGCCATGATGCCGATATTGCGTATGGTCGAAAGTTCCTTTGAAGCTGACATCAACAACCCTCAAATCTTCTCTAATGGTGATTTCAGCTCCTGACCTCAACAAGACCAATCCTCTATTCTTACCAGCGGTAATGGGCGAACGCCTTATTGGCTTCCGCCATCCGGTGGGTATCGTCTTTCTTCTTAATCGATGCACCGCGCTCGTTATAGGCATCGAGCAATTCCGCCGCCAGTTTTTCGGACATCGACTTGCCCGAACGGGACTGGGCAAAACCGATGATCCAGCGGATGGCCAGTGCATTTCTTCTGGCCTGACGAACCTCCATGGGTACCTGGTAGGTGGCGCCACCGACACGCCTCGACTTGACCTCAACCCGCGGTCTGACATTCTCCATAGCCTGCTCGAATATTACCATCGGCTCCTCGTCGGGAACCCGCTGATCGATCAGGTCCATGGCATCATAGAAGATGCGCCTGGCAAGACTTTTTTTGCCGCGCTGCATCAGTCCGTTGGTGAATTTCGACACCAGCACGTTGTTGTAACGCGGATCCGCCTCTATTACCCTTTTATCTGCACCTTTTCTACGGGACATAATTCAAATCTCCATTCCTCATCAGGAAGGCTTCTTGGCACCATATTTGGACCGTCCTTGACGACGATCGGAGACGCCGAGCGTGTCGAGCGTGCCTCGAACAATATGGTAGCGGACACCAGGAAGGTCTTTCACCCTCCCGCCCCTGATCAGAACAACCGAGTGCTCCTGCAGGTTATGACCGATACCCGGGATATAGGAAGTAACCTCAATACCGTTAGTCAATCGTACCCTGGCGACCTTTCTCAATGCAGAGTTCGGCTTTTTCGGTGTTGTGGTATAGACCCTGACACACACGCCCCTTTTTTGAGGAGAACCTTTCAGCGCAGGCGTATTGGTCTTTTTGACGATCTTTTTCCTGCCCTGACGTACCAGTTGATTAATTGTTGGCATTGCGTTTGCTGCTCCTTCTCTAATGTCGGATAATATCTCTTCGATTGCACCGCTACGCTAAAGTGATAAATGTGGTGCGGCACAACAGGGAATATTTACAACACACCTATTTTGGTGTCAAGCCAAAAATACTCGTGGTTTGACTTATTCCGCCATATCCTCACTAATTCCGGTACCGGCTGAAATGAGCCGTCCCATAATCACATTTTCCTTGAGCCCTTTCAGTTCATCCAATTTACCGGCCATGGCAGCATTGGTCAGAACTTTGGTGGTCTCCTGGAACGAGGCTGCCGATATAAAGCTCTCGGTAGACAGCGAGGCCTTGGTAACGCCAAGTAATAGCGGTTCGGCTGCCGGCGGCTTGGGTGCTTCGGCGAAAGTACCGCCATCTGCCATGAACTCACTGCGCTCGGCCATCAGCCGGTCACGTTCGTCCTCAAAGACCCACCATTCAACCTGCTCGCCAATCATGAACTTGGAGTCGCCCGAGGCGGTTATCATAACCCGGCGCAACATCTGACGAACGATAACCTCGATATGCTTGTCGTTAATCTTGACACCCTGCAGTCGGTAAACCTCCTGGATCTCGTTGACCAGGAACTTAGCCAGTTCCTTGACGCCGAGCACGCTGAGAATATCGTTGGGCACGATAGTGCCTTCCATCAGCCGCTCGCCGGCCTGCACATAGTCGCCCTCATGGACTATGATATGCTTGGATTTGGGTACCAGATATTCCTGTGGTTCGCCGTACTCAGGGGTGACGATGACGCGACGCTTACCCTTGAGCTCTTTACCGAAGCTGACCCGGCCGTCAATCTCTGAAATAATTGCCGGCTCCTTGGGCTTGCGCACTTCGAAGAGCTCGGCGACCCGTGGGAGACCTCCGGTAATATCTTTTGTTTTCGAAGTCTCGCGAGGAATTTTGCCGACAATGGTGCCAGCCTTGATCCCATCGCCGTCCTCGACGGTGATGATCGAGCCCACCGGCAGACTATAGCGGGCAAAGATTTCCGAGTCGGGCAGTTTCATTGTCTTGCCACGCTCGCCTTTGACCGAAACACGGGGATTCAACTGAAGGGCGCCGGTGGAATGGACAATCACCTTGGAGGATTTTCCGGTAACCGGATCGACCTTCTCCTGCATGGTTACGCCTTCCTCGACGTCGCCATACTTGATGGTGCCGCCGACTTCAGCAACGATGGGAATGGTGTAGGCATCCCAATCCGCCAGGATGGTACCTGGATCCAAGGCCGACCACTCATTGACCAGAATTTGGGCGCCATAGTTAACCTTGAACCGCTCGCGTTCCCTGATTTTGGCCTTATGTATTATCTCGCCCTTGTCTCGCACGACAATCTCGCCACTGGCGGACATTTCGACTGAAATGTTTTTTGAACCGAGCTTGACCCCGTCTAAATGTTTGGAAAAATCTTGTTCATCGAGGGTGACGATTTCGGCATTCCGGTTCATGACGATCTTGATGCCCTCGGCGTTCTCCACATGGTGCATGTTCTTAAAAGCAACGACACCGCCTATTTGGGAAACCAGTTCGGCCTGTTCGACGGCCCTGCTCGCGGTACCGCCGATATGGAACGTACGCATGGTGAGCTGGGTGCCCGGCTCGCCAATTGACTGGGCGGCAATCACTCCGATGGCCTCGCCGATGTTGACCATGTGCCCTCGCCCCAAGTCGCGGCCATAGCATTTAGCGCAGACCCCTCGACGTGACCGGCAGGTGAGCACTGATCGGATGGTAACCCGGTCGATGCCTGCGGCTTCAATTTTCTCTACCACCGTTTCAGTGATCTCGCTGCCGCTGGCAACAATGATCTCGTCCTCAGAAAAGGGATCCTTGACGTCTTCCAGAGCGACACGGCCGAGAATACGCTCGCCGATGGGGACGATGATCTCGCCGCCATCCATTAGCGGTTCGGCAATAATACCATCCAAGGTCCGACAGTCTGTCTCGACGATGGTGGACTCCTGGGCCACATCGACCAGTCGCCTGGTCAGGTAACCAGAGTTGGCAGTCTTCAGGGCCGTATCGGCCAGACCCTTTCGGGCACCATGGGTGGAAATGAAGTACTCGAGTACCCCGAGGCCTTCTCTGAAATTGGCCTTGATCGGCGTCTCTATAATCTCACCGGACGGTTTGGCCATCAGGCCGCGCATGCCGGCGAGCTGACGAATCTGGTCTCTGGACCCCCTGGCTCCCGAGTCCGCCATGATGAAGATCGAGTTGAAGCTGGGCGCATCGACAAGTTTGTTTTCCCGGTCGCGCACATATTCGACCTCGATCTCGCCCATCATTTCATTGGCCACGTCCTCGGTCGCTTTCGACCAGATATCGACAACCTTGTTGTATTTCTCTCCTGAAGTGATGAGGCCGTCGGAGTATTGCTGCTCCACGTCGGCCACCTCGGTCTCAGCTTGTTCCACCATGTCTTCCTTGGCCAGCGGTATCTTCATGTCGTTGATGCAAATGGAGATGCCTGCCCTGGTGGCGTATTCGTAGCCGATATCCTTGAGCCGGTCGGTCAGGATGACCGTATCCTTGGTGCCGGCATAGCGATAGGTGAAATCGATCAGCTTTGCCAGAGCCTTTTTCTTGAGCACCTGGTTGACCACCTCGAAAGGGATGCTTGTGGGCAGCAGCTCGCCAATGATAACCCGACCCATGGTAGTCTCGACCATCTTGCCGTCTCTGCGCACCTTGATCTTGGCCTGCAGATCCACCTCACCCTGATCGTAGGCTATACGGGCCTCAGCCACGTCGGAGAACATCTTGCCCTCTCCGGCTACGCTGATACGCTCACGGGTCATGTAATAGAGCCCGAGCACGATGTCCTGGGAGGGGATGATGATCGGCTCACCGTTGGCCGGCGACAGGATGTTGTTGGTGGACATCATCAGCACCCGGGCCTCCACCTGGGCTTCCACCGAAAGCGGAACGTGAACCGCCATCTGGTCGCCGTCGAAGTCAGCATTGAAGGCCGCACAGACCAGCGGATGCAGCTGGATCGCTTTGCCTTCGATGAGCACTGCCTCGAATGCTTGCATACCGAGGCGATGCAGCGTCGGTGCGCGGTTGAGGATGACCGGGTACTCGGTTACCACCTCATCGAGCACGTCCCAGACCTCCTTGACCCCTTTTTCAACCATCTTTCTGGCACTCTTGATGGTGGTCACGTAGCCGCGCCGCTCGAGTTTGTTGTAGATGAAAGGCTTGAACAGCTCCAGGGCCATCTTCTTGGGCAGGCCGCACTGGTGGAGCCTGAGGTTGGGGCCGACGACGATCACTGAACGGCCCGAATAGTCGACCCGTTTACCCAGCAAGTTCTGACGGAACCGACCCTGCTTGCCCTTGAGCATATCGGCCAGCGACTTCAACGGCCGTTTATTGGCGCCGGTGATGACTCGGCCGCGACGACCGTTGTCGAAAAGGACATCCACCGCCTCCTGAAGCATACGCTTCTCATTGCGGATGATGATGTCGGGTGCATCGAGTTCAAGCAGCCGCTTGAGGCGATTGTTCCGGTTTATCACCCGTCGGTAGAGATCGTTGAGATCCGACGTGGCAAAGCGCCCCCCCTCGAGCGGTACCAGAGGCCGCAAATCGGGAGGCAGGACAGGGATCACCTCGAGAATCATCCACTCAGGCTGATTGCCAGACTCGATAAAGGCCTCGATGACCTGCAGCCGTTTACCCAGCTTCTGACGCTTGGTCTGGGAGCCGGTGGTTCCCATCTCGGCCCGCAACACCTTGGACAACTCTACCAGGTCCTGGGAGGCGAGCAGCTCGCGAATCGCTTCGGCGCCTATGCCTACCTGAAACTGTCCTGCAAACTCCTCACGTGCCTTGCGGTATTTCTCTTCGCTCAGCAGGCTTCCTTTGGGAATTTCTTCGGTCTCCGAATCGACCACCGCATATTGTTCAAAATAGAGAATTCGTTCGAGCTGTTTGAGGGTCATGTCGAGTACGGCGCCAATCTTGGACGGAAGACTCTTCAGAAACCAGATGTGGGCGACCGGGGCGGCCAGTTTGATATGGCCCAGCCGTTCGCGGCGCACCTTTGACTGGATAACCTCGACGCCGCATTTTTCGCAGACCACGCCGCGATGCTTCATGCGTTTATATTTTCCGCAGTTACATTCAAAATCCTTGACCGGACCAAATATTTTGGCACAGAAAAGGCCGTCACGCTCCGGTTTGAAGGTCCGGTAATTGATGGTTTCCGGCTTCTTTACCTCGCCATGCGACCAATCAAGAATTTTCTCCGGCGAAGCAAGAGAAATTTTAACCGCCTTGAATTTAATAGGAGCCTTCGGTTTTTGAAAAAAATTGAATAACTCTTCCACGCGTTCACCTCTGCTTCAAATTTTTATGCCCGGCACTGAGCCGGGTCTTATGGAGCCGATATAGCCTTGAGAAACAACCGGGATGTCCCCTTATTCCTCAATGAGCTCCATATTCAGGCACAGTCCCTGCAGTTCCTTGACCAGCACGTGGAAGGACTCGGGCAGGCCGGTGGCCAGGAAATTGTCCCCTTTGACGATACGCTCGTACATCTGCGTCCGTCCCTCCACATCGTCAGATTTGGCGGTCAGAAACTCTTTCAGCGTATAGGCTGCTCCATAGGCTTCCATGGCCCAGACCTCCATCTCACCGAGGCGCTGACCGCCGAATTGGGCCTTACCGCCCAGCGGCTGCTGAGTGACCAGCGAATAAGGTCCAGTGGAGCGGGCATGAATCTTGTTGTCCACCAGATGATGCAGTTTCAGCATATACATGGCGCCGACGGTGACCATATTGGCAAAGGGTTCACCGCTGAGACCGTCATAGAGCTGTACCTGGCCGACCTCATCAACTCCCGCTTCGATAAGCAGGGCCCGGATGTCGGCCTCTTCGGCACCATCGAACACCGGGGTGGACATGTGCAATCCCTCCTGATGTTCCCTGGCCCATTCGATAAGCTCTTCATCACTGCGGCCCTTGGTGATCTCGGTAAATTCCGGTTTGCCATAAACCGCCTGGAGTTTTTTCTTGATCACCGCCGCCGCCTGCTGACGAGCCATATCGCCAAGCTGTTCACCAAGTTTCCGAGCCGCGTAACCCAGGTGGGTTTCAAGTACCTGACCTACGTTCATACGAGACGGGACACCGAGCGGGTTAAGTACGATGTCAACCGTGGTGCCGTCGGCAAAATAAGGCATATCCTCTTCGGGAAGCAGGCAGGAAACCACACCTTTGTTTCCGTGACGACCCGCCATCTTGTCTCCGACTGACAGCTTGCGTTTGGTTGCCACATATACTTTAACCATTTTGACCACGCCGGGAGGCAGATCGTCGCCTTTTTTCAGACGCTCGATGATACCGTCGTAACGGTCGCTGATCAAGCTGGCCTGACGCTCATAACGGCCGTAAATATCTTCGACCTTGTCGATGTATTTGGCCCGCTGGGAGAAATCGAGTGAGCGCAGACCATGGAAGCCTACCTGCTCAGCGAACTCGGCCTTGAATTTTTTGCCGAGCTTGACCAGGACGGTGCCGTCTTTGGCAGTTACATCCTGCTTGACGGTCTTCTTGTCAATTAGTTTACCCACCTCGCGGCAGACCCCGCGCTTGAGGCTGGCGAGCTCGTCAAGCTTGTCCTGGTTGAGCCTTTCAATCTCGAGATCCTCGATCATCAGTGAACGCTCATCCTTGTCGACTCCCTTGCGTGAGAAAACCTTGGCATCGATAACCACCCCCTCGACGCCCGGAGGCACCCGAAGCGACGAATCCTTGACGTCCTGGGCCTTCTCCCCAAAAATGGCCCGCAGCAGCTTCTCTTCAGGAGAAAGTACCGTTTCACCTTTCGGGGTTACCTTGCCGACCAATGTATCGCCGGCCCTGACCTCCGCACCTATCCTCACAATCCCGGATTCGTCAAGGTTTCTAAGGGTATCCTCGCTTACATTGGGAATGTCGCGGGTGATTTCCTCCTTGCCCAGCTTGGTGTCGCGGGCCATGGTTTCAAACACTTCGATATGCAGCGAGGTAAAGGCATCCTGCTTGAGGAGCCGTTCATTTACCAGAATAGAATCCTCGAAGTTAAAACCACGCCAGGGCATAAAAGCGATGGTAACGTTCTTGCCAAGAGCCAGTTCGCCCTTGTCGCAGGATGGGCCGTCGGCCAAGACGGTGCCCTCTTGCACCCGGGTTCCCGGTTTGACCAGCGGTTTCTGGTTAAAACAGGTATTTTGGTTTGATTTCTTGTACTTCTCCAGACGGTAGACCGCCACCCCGGTCTCGGAACCGTCGACGCCGGGTTCATCGTAGCAGACGACGATTCGGTTGGCGTCAACTTCCTCGACCACGCCGTCCCCCGCAGCCAGCAGGCAGGCGCCTGAATCCCTGGCTACATAACGCTCCATGCCAGTGCCGACCAGAGGGGCGGCGGTGCGCATCAGCGGCACAGCCTGGCGCTGCATGTTCGAGCCCATCAGGGCGCGGTTGGCATCGTCATTCTCCAGAAACGGAATCAGCGAAGCGGCAACACTGACCAGCTGATTCGGAGCGATATCCATGAAGGTAATGCTGTCTGCGTTGGTGGTGATAACCTCGCCGTCTTCCCTGGCAATCAGTGTCTCTGGAACGATACGGTTCTTTTTGTCCACCGGTGTCAAGGCCGGTGCGATGTAGTTGTTCTGCTCCTGAAGGGCGCTCAAATAGCTGATTTCCTGGTCATAGACAATGCGCTCGCCGACCTTGCGGTAGGGGGTTTCGATGAAGCCATACGGATTGACTCGGGCGTAGGTAGCCAGTGACACGATGAGACCGATGTTGGGGCCCTCCGGGGTTTCAACTGGACAAATTCTGCCATAGTGGGTGGGATGGACGTCACGAACTTCGAAACCGGCCCGCTCACGTGAAAGACCACCAGGACCGAGTGCTGATAGACGGCGCTTGTGGGTAACCTCTGAAAGCGGATTGGTCTGATCCATGAATTGCGAGAGCTGGCTGGTTCCAAAAAACTCCTTGATTGCCGCCGAGATCGGTTTGGGGTTGACCAGGTCGTGCGGCATGAGCGTCTCCACATCCTGCAGGGTCATGCGCTCCTTGATGGCCCGTTCCATACGAACCAGCCCCATCCGGTATTGATTTTCGACCAGTTCGCCGACGGTCCGAACCCGCCGATTGCCCAGGTGATCGATGTCGTCCACGGTTCCCTGGCTGTCCTTGAGCCGCACCAGATATTTTACCGACTCGACAATGTCTTCCTTGGTCAGCGCCCGCTGGCTGATGTCAACCTCGAGACCGAGTCTGGCGTTGATCTTGTAGCGGCCCACTTCGGAAAGATCATAGAGCTCAGGATTGAAAAACAGGTTCTGGAAGAAGCTCTCCGCCACTTCAGGGGTTGGAGGACTCGACGGCCGCAGCCGGCGATAAATCTCGAGCAGGGCCTCCTCGGTCGAACCGACCTTGTCCATGGAAAGAGTTTTTCTAAACGATTCAGAATATTTAACTCCATCAATTCCGAGCACCTTGAATTCTTTGATTTTCGCTTCCCGTAAAGACTCGATTAATGATTCGGTAATTTCGGTATTGTGCATAACCAGAGGAGTTTCCTCCGCCGGATCGGCGATATCGTGGCAGATTACTTTGCCGATCAACGCCTCGGGAGAAATCTTCATGAACTCGATACCGGCAGCCTCGATCTTCCGGCACATGGCTCGTGAGATTTTTCGTCCTTTCTTGCCGATGACCTCCCCATCCTTGGGATTGATAAGGTCGAACTCCAACCGGGTTCCAAAGGCGGTCTCCTCATCAAAACTGATCATATACCCGTCTCTCTGTTTCTTGATCGTTGAAATCGGGTAGAAATGCTCGAGCAGCTCAGTGCCATTGTAGCCAAGAGCTTTGAGCAGGGTAGTCACGGGAAATTTTCGGCGCCGGTCGATGCGTACATGAAGGATATCCTTAATGTCGAATTCCAAGTCTATCCATGATCCACGTACCGGGATGATACGCGCCGAGTAGAGAAGTTTACCGCTGGCGTGGCTTTTACCTTGATCGTGGGTGTAGAACAGTCCAGGTGAACGCTGTAGCTGGGACACAATAACGCGCTCAGTACCGTTGATGACGAACACGCCATCGGCGGTCATCAGGGGAAGGGAACCGAAGAACACCTCTTGCTCTTTTATATCCCTGATTGACTGGACTCCGGTCTCCTCATCCACATCAAAGGTAATCAACCGTACCACGATTTTAAGTGGTATTTCATACGTCATGCCACGCTGTTGGCATTCCTGTACAGTATATTTAGGTTCTCCAAACTTATATCTGACAAACTCCAGAGAACAGACGCCATTGAAATCATTGATCGGAAAAATTTCCTTTAAAATGGCCTGGAGCCCGATATCCTGCCGTTGATCGGGATCGGAATTCATTTGCAGAAAATGCTCATAGGATTTTCTCTGCATTGAAATCAGATGCGGTGGTTCCAGAATGCTGGCTGCACTGGCAAATTGCTTTCTGATTCTATCCATGATTTTCCTCGAGGTTGCTGACACCCTGAATGTATTGATCTGTTATATTTAATCCGCTGCGTATCTCCGGCCACGACAACGATGATTCTGAGTCGTGAGACCGGGAGCGGTTGTGTCTGGTAATAAGGGTTGAGCCATGCGAAATGTCCAGTTACGTTGGATTTATCCAGAACAATGGTTAAGCATCGCCCATTCTGCCGTCAAACATCGATCGATCTTTGACGATCCTGTCAAAAACATGTAACGATTTGTTATCAATACATATTTTTGATATTTAAGAAAAAATCTACCTAAACGCGACACGCCGCGCATGTAAGCGCAGCGTGTCGTAGCCGTGACGGTTCACCGAGCGAACCATCCGATTTATGCGAGGATTATTTAATTTCGACTGATCCGCCGACACCTTCGATCTTGGCTTTGATTTCCTCGGCCTCTTCTTTGGTGACGCCCTCTTTAACCGGCTGGGGTGCTCCCTCCACCAGTTCCTTGGCCTCTTTCAGACCGAGGCTGGTAATGGCGCGCACCTCTTTGATAACCTTGATCTTCTGATCTCCGGCACCGGCCAGGATAACGTCAAACTCAGTCTTTTCCTCTGCTGCGGCAGCACCGCCTGCATCACCTGCAGGACCGGCAGCGGCAACGGCAACCGGAGCAGCGGCGGAAACGCCGAATTTTTCTTCCAGTTCCTTGATGAGCTCGGAAAGCTCTAGAACACTCATGGTGGAAATGAACTCAATCACGTCTTCTTTTGTAACAGCCATTTTATTTTCCTCTTTTCCTTATCTAAATAATCTTGGTGTGAAAGCCTTTCAGACCCGACTCAGGCCTGTTCCTTCTGATCCTTAACTGCCTGCAGACCGTAGAGTAGTTTCTGCGGTACCGCCGAAAGTACTCTGACAAATGCGGTCGGAACACCATTCATCACTGACAGTAACTGGCCGAGCAAAACTTCCTTGGATGGAAGTTTGGACAAGGCGACCAGATCGTCGACAGTGATTTTCTCTCCCTCAAGAACAGCAGACCGAAGCTGAAATTTATTATAATCTTCAGCACACTTTGCCAGTACCTTGGCCGGAGCAACCGGATCATCATAGGACACGACAATGGCTGTCGTCCCGGTGAAATCATCACTAAGAGATTCACAGGACGTTTCGGTAACTGCCAGTCTCAGAAGAGTGTTTTTGGCGATACGGATTTCAGAACTCGTTTCCCGGAGATCACGTCTGATCTTCTCGAGATCTGCAACCGTCAAACCGCAATAGTCTGCAACGACAGAAAACTTGGCCCGATTGAACGATTCGTTCAATTCGGCGACTATTGCTGCTTTTTCGTCTCGGTTCAAATTACCCTCCTAAACTTGTTTAAGTACGTTGTTCGAAACAGCAGTTACCACGTGATAGTTATTCACATCAGTCTCGGCAGGTCGGAATGCCCGATTAAACTCTCGTGCCTGCTGTCTTCGACAAATTAATCGCCGCCGCAAGCGACTCTTAATTATTCCTCTAGCCTATTGACTACTTTATTTAATCCTGGTCCTGATATCCAAGGTATCCACCTTGTATCCCGGGCCCATGGTTGATGACACTGATATGGTGCGCAGATACACACCCTTGCTGGTCGACGGCTTGAGTTGCACGAGCCGTTCAATGAAGGAAAGGGCGTTTTCGCAGAGCTTCTGAGCACCGAACGACACCTTGCCGATTCCGGCATGGACGATACCAGCCTTGTCTACCCTGAAATCTAACTTGCCGCCCTTGATCTCTTTAACCACATCGGCAATGTCAAAGGTGACTGTACCCAGCTTGGCATTGGGCATCAGGTTGCGAGGACCGAGAATACGTCCAATTTTACCGACCGTTCCCATCATATCTGGAGTGGCGACGGTTTTATCAAATTCCAGCCAGCCGCCTTGAATTTTTTCCACCAGATCATCTGATCCGACATAGTCGGCACCGGCCTCTTTGGCTTCAGCCTCCTTGGGGCCTTTGGCAAAAACAAGGACGCGAGTCACTTTTCCGGTACCATGCGGCAGCACGACGGAGGAGCGGACCATCTGATCGGCATGGCGTGGATCGACGCCTAGTTTAACGGCGATATCGACCGTTTCGTCAAAGGATGCATAGGAAGAAGCGACCACGTGCTCGCACGCCTCGTCTATGGTTCTGGCAATGGTCCGGTCAATCCCCTCTACCTTGTTTCTGTAATTTTTTCCGCGTTTCGGCATGATCGCCTCCTACTGCACTTGCCACCCCTGTAGAGGGGGCAGAGGTACGTAGTAAAATTAGTTAATAGGGGACAGACCCCAATTTATTCCGTGTAATCTGAATAAATTGGGGTCTGTCCCCGGTTTTTAGTCTACAACCGTGAGGCCGGCGCTTCTGGCCGAACCTTCTATGATCTTCATTGCACTTTCGACGTCGTAGGCATTCAGATCAGGCATCTTGATTTCAGCGATTTCTCTGATCTTGTCCCGGCTGATCTCGGCAACGCGCTCGGTTTTCGGATTCCCCGACCCCTTTTGCACATTGGCCGCCTTGAATAGCAGAACCGATGCCGGCGGTGTCTTGGTGATGTAACTGAATGAACGATCCTGATAGACAGTGATAACCACTGGAATGATGGTGTCGCCCATTGACTGGGTTTTGGCATTGAAAGCTTTGCAGAACTCCATAATATTGACACCGTGCTGACCAAGAGCCGGTCCGACGGGCGGAGACGGATTGGCCTTTCCGGCCGGAATCTGAAGCTTGATGTATGCCATTACTTTCTTGGCCATTTTTCTACTCCAACAATAGTGACGTAACTACTAATGACTACTTAATTTTAATAAATCAGGTGTTCGAAACCTGAACGAATTCCAACTCCACGGGCGTTTCCCTGCCGAAAATCGACACCATGACCCGCACCCTACCCTTATCAGGAAAAACTTCATCGACCACGCCTTGAAAATTAGCGAAGGGGCCGTCGATGACCCTGACAACTTCTCCGATGTCAAAGACAACCTTGGGTCTGGGTCGCTCCGAGCCGTCCTGAATCCTGCCGATAATCTTCCCGGCATCCTCGTCAGACAACGGAACGGGATTGCGATCATCTCCCACAAAGCCGACCACCCGGGGCATATTTTGATGGACGATATGCCAGGTGGTGTCGTTGAGTTCCATACTGACCAGCATGTAGCCAGGAAAAAATCGCCTCGAGGATGTCTTTCGGGAGCCTTTTATCATTTCAACTACTTGCTCAGTGGGAATCAGAATTTCACCGAAATATTCCTCAAGCCCTTCTTTGACTATTCTTTCCTGAAGTGTTGCCTTTACCCTTTCCTCATAACCGGAATGGACCTGCAATATGTACCATTGTCTAGCCATTTTTTTACCGTTTGTTCATGGGACAGGAAAGAGGTTGATCAGTCAGTCTTATTCAATTTGCTTTTAAAAATATATTGTGCAGGAGTGTCGGCTAACGAAGAATCATTCCTATCAATTTACCCAGAATCACGTCGACAGTGCCTAGATAGGCAGAGATGATGAAAGTCAGCAACACCACCATACCGGTGAGCCCGAGG
Organism: Desulfofustis sp.; assembly: GCA_013042475.1. GTDB lineage: Bacteria > Desulfobacterota > Desulfobulbia > Desulfobulbales > Desulfocapsaceae > JABDQA01. The sequence continues at coordinate 619 of JABDQA010000130.1, read as the reverse complement.
GTAACCTTCTTGTCCGGCCAGGTTATCTTGGAAAACTCCGCCTGCACCTCCCCAACAAATTTTTTGATCTGAGAGGGTGCAAATGGAGACGGCTCCGTTTTGCTTGCAGTAACCTGTTTGCTGCTCTGTTTTGATTTCCCTGCCATCGCTGTACCGTGAAGTTCTTTATTTCTGTCAATGGCAGGCCAGGAGGGATTCGAACCCCCAGCCCCCGGATTTGGAGTCCGGTGCTCTACCAATTCGAGCTACTGGCCTACCAGACAGCCTATTTTGTCTCTTTGTGGGCGGTGTGGCTCCTGCAAAACGGACAATACTTTTTGAACTCCAGTTTGCTGGGGGTATTCTTCTTGTTTTTCGTCGTCGTATAATTGCGGCGCTTGCAGGTACCACATGCAAGGGTAACTATATCTCTCATCTCATTACATCCTGCGTCAAGAAACAATTACCCCACTCCTTGCGAGAGCGGGGTAATTTGTTTAGTAATTGGCTAGTCTTAACCCATAATTTCACTGATAACGCCGGCGCCCACCGTACGGCCGCCCTCGCGAATCGCAAAGCGCAAGCCCACGTCCATCGCGATCGGCGTTATCAACTCCGCCTCGATCGCCACGTTGTCGCC
>JABDQA010000127.1 GCA_013042475.1 Desulfofustis sp. | reverse complement strand
GTCTAGTCCTCGCAGTGCCGCTGGGTTATCTGGGCATCACCAAGAGCGGCACCAGTAAATCAAAACGCACCTACTTCGCCATGGCAGTTGTGTTGGTTATCGGCGCTGTTGCTGCCTATCCGTCAATGCAGATTTCGATCGGGGGAAAAGCGGTTGCCGACCAGATAACCCAGGAAGATGCAGCGGAGTTGATCCACAGTCTGATGAAAAATGTCTACCGGGCGTTTGATTTCAGAGAAGAGGAGGACGTCTACGACAAGCTGGCGGTATGTGTGACAGGAGATCTGCTGACCGATATCTATTTACAGAGTCGAAAATCACTGCAGATCGAACAGGCCGGCGGTGCCCAGGCAAAGGTGGAAGCAGTGGAGGTGCTCGAAGCTGCTGCTCAGGAATCCGGGACCCAGAAAGGAGCAATCGACATCCGGACCAAGTGGAGTGCAGCCGGCACGGTGGGGCACTGGGGCCATATCCACACGCGCAAGAACGTGTATGATGCAATCGTCACCATTGCACCCATCGAGGGAGTGTGGAAAATCAGCAGTCTGGAGCTGCTTGATGAAACGCGCGTCGATCCCTTTAGTACATAGAACCATGCGCTGATGTACATAGACTTTTTGATAAGTTTGAGAATCACCCGATACGTTGGTAAAGAAAAGTCGCAGAAAATAACGGTACCGTAAGTTCGTCATTCTTTCTGCTTTGGCGCTTGAGACAGCATTGAAAACAGAGGCCAGGAACAGGCTTTTCAAAATCTATGTCTTTGCCAGGGCTAATACACGAACCTGAATAAATGCTTTTCATCTAAGGACAATTGTTATGCTTTTTCCACATCTCGGGGTCATGTCCCGCCGGGATGTTTGTGCAGGGATCATCAGATGAGTAGCCGCGCAGTTCGTTGTAGCGCGCTATCTGTTCAGTGGTGAGTATGTCTGGGGTCTTAAGGTGGGTGGACAGATGGACGAAGCGCAGCTGCGTGCGCACCTGAGCGATCTGCTCGAGCAAGTCCCGCAATAGTTTTTCGTTGATCGTCCCCTCGGCGAACTGGCTGTTGAGTTCCCGTTCGAGATCAATCAGTGTGGTACCCAGCTCGATTGCCTGGCCACGCATCTGCTCGAAAAGGGCTTCGATTTGCCCGATCTGCTCAGGACTCAGCCTGATTTCTTTCTTCATTTCCAGCAGATGCACCGGTCCCGGGACACCGTTGAGTTCGGCTGCCAAGGCCAGGCCCCAGCCCCCGCCATCACGCAGTTCATCGATATCGGCTTCGGACAGGCTTTTAATTTCTCTGTGCTCCTCTCCGGCATACTCGGATCTGTGGGAATCATGCGAAGCCGCATTGGCAGAAAGCGGCAGCAGCAGTACAGTGACTAACAGTAGTAGGATTCTCATTTATTTTCTCCTTCGTCTCTTCATTGAGGTCTATGGTCCACATCAGCTAAAAGGGCAGATTCTCCAGATCGAGATTACCACCTGATACAATAATGCCGACTTTCTGGTTCCGAGCGGCCAATTTTCCTTCGAGGATAGCCCCCAACGGCACAGCCGCGGACGGTTCGATAACGATTTTCATTCGCTCCCAGACCATCCGCATGGCCTCGATGATCGATGTCTCCGAGACAGTGACGATTTGATCTACCTTTTCCCTGATGATCGCAAAGTTGCGCTCGCCAAGCGAGGTGAGCAGGCCATCGGCAATAGTCCTAGGGTTGGTCGATGGGACAATTTCACCCTTATGAAATGAGCGGTAGGCATCGTCGGCTCCTTCGGGTTCGCAGCCGATGGTTGCAGCACTGGGTGCCAGGTGGTGCACCGACAAGGCGGTGCCGGCCAGCAATCCCCCGCCGCCCACGGGTGCGAGCACGAGGTTGAGATCATCCACTTCCTCGAGCAGTTCTTTTGCTGCGCTGCCCTGGCCGGCAATCACCGCGAAGTTGTCGTAGGGGTGGATTTCGGTCGCACCCGCCCTGGCGATAACTTCTGCCAGGGCCGACTCCCTGGTCTCGAGCGTAGGGGTGCAAAAGATTATTTCCGCTCCATAGCCGGCGACAGCCTTCTTCTTGATATCCGGAGCGTTGTCGGGCATTACCACATGGGCAGCGATGGACCTCTTGCGTGCCGCCAAAGCAAGGGCAGCGCCATGGTTCCCGGAAGAGTGGGTGGCAACTCCCTTGGCGGCAGTCTCGTTGCTCAGCGACATGACGGCGTTGATGGCGCCTCGAAACTTGAAGGCCCCGCCTTTCTGAAAATTCTCACACTTGAAATAAAGTTCTGCGCCGGTGATCCGGTTGAGGCTTTCCGAGGTGAGCACCGGGGTTTGGTGGGCGAACCGATGTACGATCTCAGAGGCGGTTTTCACATCACTATAGGTTGGCACGTGCATGGGGTCTCTTTTGGCTGGCTTCAAGTCACAGTGGTTGGGTATAAGAATGTAAGTCGTTTCACTATAGTCATCTTTAACGTTTGGGCATTTACCATGAAGGCAGAGCAGATTCGTGTCGCAGGATTACAGATCGACCAGGTCGAGGGGAACAGGCAGGCCAACCTTGAGGCCGCGATTGAAGCGATCGATTCCGCCGAACCCCATAATATCTATGTACTACCGGAATTGTCCAGTTCCGGCTACAGCCCGCAAGTGTTTCAGGCCCTTGACGAGCTGGCTGAAGAGCTCGAAGGACCGAGCTACAGGGCGTTTGGTGAAGTGGCCAGGAAGAAGGACTGTTGCATCTGTTACAGTTTTCCGAGGCGTGTGGCGCGAAACCAGTTCACCATCTGCACGGCCGTGGTCGACAGCAGGGGCGAGCTGGCGGCGTATTACGATAAATTGCATGTCTGCAGCACCGGAGTCTGCTGTGAGAAAGACTATTTCGTCGCCGGCCGGGGTCCCCTGGGCTCGTTTGAGGTAAAGGGGGCAAAGATAGGATTGGCCATCTGTTATGATATCCGCTTTCCGGAAATGATCCGCAAGCTGGCGCTGGAAGAACACATCGTGCTGCTGCTTCACCCGGGCGGCTGGCCCAAGGATGAAGGTTTCTTTTCCTGGCACATCTTTGTACAGACCCGAGCAATGGAAAATCAGATCTACATCATGAGCACCAACTGGGCCGGTACGGACAACGGCAGATCGGCGTTCTGCCCGCCATTCGTCGACGGCAAGGGCTCCACCATCGAAACACTCGGCGATTCGCCCGGTGTGCTGAGTGGGATTGTGGATCTGAACTATCTTCAGGAAGTCAGGAAAAAATATCCCTACCGGACCGACAGATCAGATTTTTATTGAGTAACCGACGCCTGAATTGAATGAGTTCATCTTTGGCCGATTGCCGATCAGGATTTATAATAAAGAGAGAGCAGGCCGGGGAACAGGAATACTTGCTTTTGTAAATTTCAAGGTAGCCACCAGAGGAGGATTCCCATGCACTCACAAACCTATAAGGACATCATCGACGACAAGATCGGCGAGTGGCAGCAGGGCCTTGAGAGGTTAGGAAAAATGGTGGAAAAAGCCAGCGTCGACCAGAAGAATCAG
>JABDQA010000126.1 GCA_013042475.1 Desulfofustis sp. | reverse complement strand
CTGATCGCTTCCTGGACCAGCCTGCCCTGGGCAGCCTGGCGCTCGATACCGAATAGCTGGGCGGTTGCATCATTGATACTGATAATCCGTTCCTCACGGTCGACGGCGATCAGCGCTTCCACCATGCTGGAAAATACCGTTTCGAGCTGATTGCGTTGATTGACAATGGTGCTGATGGTTTCGTCCAGCTGATCGGCCATCTGATCCATGGCGGTGGCCAAACTGGCAATTTCCTTCGAAGCCATCGCTTTGGTGCTATGCAGCATGCGCCTTGAAAAATCACCTCGTGCATACTGTTCTGCTCCCTTGGTCATTTCCTCCAGCGGACGGCTGATACTTCTCGACACCAGGAAAGTGAGAAGCAGCGCACCGGCTACGGCGAGCAAGGCGCCCGCTAATATTCTCGCCCTTATATCGGCCAGTGCGCCATCGATGGTAGTCAACGGCACCGACATGCGCAACACCGAGATCACCACTTCTTTATCTCCACCTTCATTGCCGTGAGCATCTCCGGCGTAGAGCGGGATAGCGGTATAAAGCATGCGCTGGCCCAGGGTATTGCTGAATCGAAGGGAGGTACCCGAAACGCCCGCAAAGGCGGTATCTATTTCCGGCCGGGTTCGATGGTTATCCATCTCTTCGGGATTCTCATTGGTATCGGCAATTACCAGCCCGTCGGGTTCAATAATGGTGATTCTGGTTCCCGATGAACGCCCTGCATCGACCACCAGTTTCCTGAGATTGGACTGATCGTCGGCACGCAACAGTTCGACAACACTGGATTTGATGAGGTATGCCCTGTTTTCCAGGTCGATGCCTTTTTCGGCGAGGTAAAAGTTGTTGAAGGTGCGGAAACTGAACCAGGAGACCACAAAAATAGTCAGCAGCAGGATAGCCAGATGGACCAGCAGAATTTGCCAGAATAACTTTTTTTGTTTGATAACCATGGATCGATATCAGGATATCGATTTAAATCTGTAGCCAACTCCCCTTACGGTCTCGACCAGTGTGCCGAAATCGCCCATTTTCTTGCGCAGACCAAAAATCTGCACATCGATTGCCCTGGGGGTGATCAGAAAATCGTATCCCCTCACAGAATCTATGATCTGTTGACGTGAGAAGACCCAGCCAGGTTTCGAGGCGAGCAGTGCCAGGATGCCGAACTCGGTCATGGTCAGGTGCAGCAGTTCTCCCTGCAGCATCACTTCGTGTCTGCCCTTGTTTATTTCCAGTTCACCCACCACGATGGTGCCCTGGTCGTCCTCCTCCTGCTTCTGTTTTTCATAACTTCGTCTCAGTACCGCCTTTATTCTGGCGATCAGTACCTTGGGGCTGAACGGCTTGGTGACATAATCGTCGGCACCGTACTCGAGTCCCTCGACGATGTCCTCTTCCTCGCCTTTGGCGGTGAGCATAACGATGGGGATGTAGCGGCCATTTTTTTCAGAATTGCGTCTGATCGTTTCGCATACCTCCAGGCCGCCCATACCGGGCAACATGAGATCAAGCAGGACACAATCAATGGTTTCCTGGAGCAGGCACTCGAGCGCCTCTTCACCGTTGTCGGCACAGGTGACGTGGAAACCCGCTTTTATCAGGTTATAGCTGACCAGCTGCTGTATCGCAGCCTCATCTTCGACGACTAAAATAGTAATTTTACCCATGGCTCATTCTGTCTGCAGTATCGAACAATTCCACCGTCAAGCCGTCAGGCATGCTTGAGAAATGGCGGTATTAAGCCCAGAAAAATAAATTTGGCCGGGGATGTTTATCACACGGGAACTAATGTTGTGCATTTTATTTGGTCAAGCAAGTTCTTTTCCGATCATTAACGCAATCCTAACACTTACATAACTACATAAAAACAAAAGAACCCTATCTTGCGGTACATCTTTCACCGACCCAGAAACATGCGGGGTTTATCACACGGCTCAAACAGATTGATAACAGGACAATAACTACATGGATCCATTCTATACCTTCCATATCGAACTCAAGAGACTGAACAAAAAACTGCTCAATCTCAGTGCTCAGGTGGAGGAACGATTTCGTCAAGCGACCTCGTTGATTGCCAATTACGACGAGCAGGTCGCCCAAGCTCTCATTCTCAATGACTATCAGATAGACGAACAGGAAGTCGAGATAGAGGAGGACTGCCTGAAGATCTTGGCGCTTCATCAGCCTGTGGCTGGTGATCTTCGCTTCATCATTACGGTTATCAAGGTCAATAACGAATTGGAGCGGATTGCCGATATGGGGGTCAATATTGCCATTGGCGCCCGGGCCATCAATCAGTCGAAAAGTAAGGCGCTGGTCAAGAACATCGACTTCTCGGAAATGTCCGAGAAGGTTCTGCAGATGCTCAAAAACAGTCTCGACGCCCTGATCACGCGCGACGCTTCTCTTGCCCGAAAGGTATTCCTGATGGACGACGAGGTCGATGCGCAACACGACTATATATTCGAAGCCATCAAGGACATTATCAGACAGCATCCCGAGCATCCGGGCGGACTGCTCAACACCTTTCTCCTGGCCCGCAATCTCGAGCGAACCGGCGACCGGGCCACAAATATTGCTGAAGAAGCCATCTACCTTGTCGAAGGTGTGGTTACCAGATCAAATTCTTAGCGGGCCCCGAATCGGTAGACAAATGTACTTCTCCTATCTTCTTCCCGCAATTCTTCTGCTCGGCATCAGCGGCTTTTTCTTGGGCCGCCGCAAGGCGATAAGAGTATCAGCCGCCCAGGGTGGCATTAAGGAGCTGCACTCTCTGCCCAACCATTACGGTATGCTCACCGGTCTCGCCGTACTGCTGCCGGCTCTGCTGATATATGGTCTCTGGATTTCGATTGAGACCTCGGTGGTTGACAAGCGCATCGTCAACGAACTGCCAGCAGAGCTGGTCGAAGACACGGGCAGTGTCTCACTGTACCTGAACGACATAAAAAATACCCTGGCCGGCAATGTTACCGTCAGTAAAGACCCTGAAATCACCCGGGCTGCAGAACGATACGCCCACATCACGCAGAATTACCGGTCAATCGTCACGGCTGTGGTCTGTGCGCTGATGATCTTCTTTGCCGCCGTCACTTATAAGTCCATTTCGGCAAAACTCAGAGCCAGAAACCTGGTTGAGACGGTTATCAAAGCGATTCTTCTCCTCTGCTCGGCGGTAGCGATTTTCACCACCCTGGGCATAGTGCTCTCAGTTTTGTTCGAAGCCATTCGCTTCTTTCAGGTAATTCCTCTGCAGGAGTTTCTGTTCGGTCTCACCTGGAGCCCTCAGATGGCCATCAGGGCCGATCAGGTAGGCTCTTCCGGTGCGTTCGGGGCAGTTCCCATCTTTGCCGGCACTTTTATGATCGCCGCCATCGCCATGCTGGTGGCCATCCCCATCGGTCTGCTGTCGGCCATATATCTGTCCGAATTTGCCAATAGAAAATTCCGTACCATAGTCAAACCCATGCTCGAGATCCTGGCCGGCATTCCCACCGTGGTCTACGGTTTTTTCGCCGCCTTGACCGTGGCGCCTCTGATCAGGAATACGGGCGGGTTCTTCGGCCTCTCGGTTGCGTCCGAAAGCGCCATGGC
>JABDQA010000119.1 GCA_013042475.1 Desulfofustis sp. | reverse complement strand
CTGCAAATGTCGGAACGGTTGACAATGCGGCTGCTGCGGACCAGGGATCTGATGTTGTTCGTATTCCTATCACTGGTCACGGAATGACGGCTGGAAACTCACTGACCATAATTGGTTCAACCAATTACGATGGTAATCATGTAATCACCAACGTCCCTGACGTAAATAATGTTGACATCATCGTAAACTACACGGCTGAAACTTTTGCTGGTACAGAAGTTTGCTATGAAGGCCCAGGGCCAGACACCAATATTTTTAGTGATGTTACCGAAATTTCATCTGGCAATGGCTATGTGGCCGGCGGATTGCAACTCATTAAGAACAGCACAGATTTTCCCGGACTCTCCGAAAACGACAGCACTGATTTGGCTTCGGTGCAAATCCGAACGCTGATATGGACAGCTTCTGGCGGAAACCTACCAAGCTCTGGTAGCGGCGCTGCTTTCTTGATTTTAACTGATGACAACGGCACCCAGGCATCACGTGAAGTGTGGGCATGGTTTGACCTTGGAGGCGAAAGAATTGTCTCTGATACACAGACGCTTAGCGCATCGAATGGTGAGTTGAGGCTTCGTCAACCACCGCAAATAATCTAAAGGAATAATCGGCTATGGTTTCTGACGGAATTATTCAGCATGTATCAGATGACGCGAGGATAACTGATATTCAAAACTCTGTGCATGAGATACGCGCAGATGTTCGAGGCATGGAACGAAGGCTCGAGCGTTCAGATAGTCGCATTTCTGATGTTGAGCGAGATGTTATTGAAACGGCTGCTGCGCAAAAAGCGTTAGAATCCATAATGAATTCGGAAAATGGAAGACTTTCCGACAAGATTGATAACATACAAAAGTCCGTTTCTGATATTTACAACACTTTTGTTCAGCATACCCGACTAGAAGAGGCTGACAGAAGAACCATGATGCGAGCGGTTTTTGCAACTTTCATATCGTTTATTAGTGCTATTGCGTGGTGGATGTTTTCACAACATACAGGGGCTTGAAATGTCGATAGGCACACCAAGAGGCATTCGTAACAACAATCCTCTTAACATTATTGAGACTGGAATCAAGTGGCAAGGAATGTCCACTAACCAGCCTGATGATAAATTTGTTACTTTCGTTAGTCCTGAGTATGGGATTAGGGCAGCAGCAAAAATTCTTCAGGCGTACCAGGAAAGTCATGGAATCAACACGCTTAAAGGGATAATCAATCGATGGGCTCCGCCAATTGAGAATGACACATCTTCCTATATAACCGCTGTTTCAATCAGGGCGGATATTGAACCAAACGATCCCTTAAATCTTGGTGATTACAAAACCGTGTATTTTTTGCTTCGAGCTATGGCTTGGGTAGAGAACGGAAGGCCACCAGAACCAGACAAATTTTGGTATCCGGACGATATTTGGGAAAAGGGGTTGCGAATGGCTGGGTTAAATCCAGGCAAGCCATTGATTAAAAGCCGCACCACCGTTGCCACTACTACCGGCGCAGTAGCTTCAACAGGGGCTGTAGGCATACTCACAGACCTATTTGGTCTCCCTGATTGGATTGAACCATTAATCCCCCAGGCATTGTCTAGCTTGGATGAAAAACAGGTTGCTATCGGCATTTTGCTCATTGTTGGCCTAACGCAATGGCGAACAATTTTTGCTCGTGTGGATGACAAACTAAAAGGGAGGCTGTAATGCAACAGATAAAACACGCTTCTTTCCTTGCTTTCCTTGTTTTGTTTTTTGCATCGTGCGCAACGACGCAACAGAAAACATCGACTGCGGATCTGCTTTTCCAGGCAGAATCGACAATCACGGCTGGCATGGAAACGCTGAAAACAGCAATAGATTTGGGCCGAGTAGATATAAATTCCGCGGGGTACGCTGCTGTTTATCAAGGGTTAGAAGTCGCCAACGAACTGATGGCGCAAGCCTGGACGGCTTATCGCGGCGGTGATGATGTAGGGGCAGATAGTGCAAGACAATTAGCTTTGTCGTCGTATATGCAAATCAGACCACTGCTTGTTGATATGGCCGGGGGTGAACAATGAACCCAATGGTTATTTTGAAATTGCTCGACCTTGCCATGATTGCTTTTGCTGCTTACCAAAGCAACAAAACCCAACAACAATTGAACAGTCCCATTCTTGATCGGTTGGCTACAATCAGGAAAAAGGTTCTTATTGGCGAGATAAGCCCGGAACTGGCATCCGCAGAAATCGAAGAAGTCACAAATGCTGTTATTGAGCGGAGATTGGCGGCATTTGATTCTTTACCCAAACCACCAGGGCATTCGTAAACCCAGGGCTTTATATTTAATTAAGAGGATACGACAATGGCAGTAGGTGCTTTTACTTTCACAGACCAAGGGATGCTCTCGCTTTTGAAGGGAGATATCGACGTTAATGCGGATACCATAGTGGCGATATTGGTTACCACTACGCATACTCCAAGCGTCACAGCAGACAGCACGTATGCTAATATCACCAACATTTGTGCTGATGCGGACTACACTGCTTCGTTCACGAACGGACTAGTTATCACCGGCATGGATTTCACTTCACCATCTAGCCGAAACTTCCGGCTTGATGCACCGGCAATGGACTTCGGTAATGCCGTGACTATTTCTGCCCGGTATCTGTATGTCCTCAAGCGTGTTGGCGGAACTTTTACTGGAACCGACCCTGTTCTTGGCTACATGGATCTCAATGATGGCGGTAGCACAAACGTAAGTTCGACAAACGGCGACTTTGACGTTGACTGGAATGATCCCAACGGGCTGTTTACTCTCGCACTGACCCCATAAGGTGAGTAGTCATGGATTACCAAGCCTTAAAAGCTGAGTTGCTGGCTGGGCACCCTACTACTGGGGCCTATGATGCAGATGCTGCGGTGGCTGCTACGCAGCTTAACGCAGAGAATCGGCCCTATGTCATTCCGAGTATGCCAGGGCATGCGCTGTTGGATTTGACAGACCCAACCGAGTATCAAGCTCTGACTGAGGGTGAAAAAGCGCAATGGTTGGCCTTAACCGGTCACGATACCGTCAACACGGAAGTTGATGGTATGGCGCAAATCATCGGAATGGATATTTTTGGAGCAGGGACTACTGCCTCTAACATAGGTTCGGCGCGAAGTACGACTGTCAGCAGGGCCGTTGAACTCAATCTAGGGCTTGTGCGTGCTGGTGATGTCGAATATGCAAGGAGTATCTGATGGCACTTGATACAGGTGACGCAGTTGTAAAGTGGTCTGGGTGGGTAGCGGTAGAGTCTTCAGGCAGTTCAATTTCTGCGGGAGCGATGAGTTCTGCTGCCACTTCAGAGTGCAGCTCGACTAACCACTTGGATGCTCCGTTGTTGGAGATCGGGATTTCTGCTGAGTTCGGTGCGAACACCCCCACGGAAGGGGCCAGAGTGGAAGTGTACGCCAAGATAAACACCATTGGCGGTACCGCATCCAACGATGGAAATGTCCCAACAACAACGCACAAGCACGTATGTCTTGGAGCAGCCACGTTGAAAGCGGTGGCGGGTACGCAGTATTTGCATATTGGCCCAATTCCATTACCATCCAAGGAGTTCGATACCTATCTGTTTAACGGCGATCCGAATGACGCAATGACATGGAAACTCTATATTCGACCAAGGTCTACTAACGGTCTGGCCTAAACTCGATGGCTTCCTCCTTTATAGTCCCGAGAAGTGCCCTATTTCTTCCGCCGGAAACGGAAGACGTAGCGTTACTTCAAGGTTGGCCTATATCCCCTCGCATAATGCCGAGGGTTCCGGTCGTCGTTGCGCCGGTCAAAGATGTTTCTCACCTGTGGTTGCCACAAAATGCAGCTACCGGTGATTTGGATCGGGTCGCGCTTGGTGATGGGACAATCACTGGTACGGATGCGTTTGATGATTTTGGGCGATATTTTGATGGGTCTTCCAACTATCTGAGTTGGGATTCTGCTGGAAGCGTTGGCCCCTGGCTTGGTGATGGCCAGTCCTATTCTGCCTTTGCAATCTTTAGGGTTGAAACCCTGGCTGCGGATCAGGCTGTGCTTGCTGCAACCTCTACGGCCTCGAACACTCCTTTTGTAATCATCGAGCTTGATACGACCGGAGCGATTGCCGCCAGAGCAAGGGGTGACGCTGGGACGGATGCCAGCACTCCAGTATCAACTTTTACTCTAAACACATTCGGGGTCGGTGATGTCGTTTTTGCGGCACTAGCGTATGACGCAGTAAACAATACCCTGGAAATCTGCGCCAACGGTGAACGCACGATCACGACAAGTTGGGATGCTTACTTTGCAGGAGAAACAAACGAAAACATAACAGTTGGTGCAATGCGCCGGATTACCACTGTGGAGCCATTTACCGGCAGTGTGATGATGGCCGGCTGGATCAACTCGTATCAAGACCCAACAAAGCTGTCAGGGGAGTTGTACGAAAAGGGCGTAAAAGCGTTTTTTAATCCTGTCTACAACAACGCATTTGTTTTCCAGCCCGCACTCGAGAGTTCTGAAGGGACTGGGGCTGGAACAGGACAAGCTGGCGAGCTAACCCTGACTGTCAGTTTTTCGGGTGCAGGTACCGCAGGTACCGGCGCAGGTACGGGGCAAGTTGGTCAGCTTACGCTTGATTTTGTTGATACCGGCACTCAATCAACAGCGACTGGTACTGGGCAAGACGGGGTACTTGACCTCTCTTTCACCGGTGAAGGGTCTTATGAAGATGGCGGGGGAACTGGATATGCAGGCACCTTCGTCAGCGATTTCTTTGGTCTTCCCGCAAACCTTGTCGATGGCGATATTAATGACCTTTCTGGTTGGAACAAACTTCGAGTAAGTTCCGCAACATACGAAAACACCGCATACGGCCCAGCAACTAAGTTTGTTGCAGATGGAAATACTGACCCTTACGTTTACAAACAAAAAGAAACTGGCGGTGCTCTTGGAGACAGAGAGTTTTCCTGGACAGTCAGATTGTGGACTGATGCTGGGCAGCCGACCAATGCACAAATATATTTCTATGACGCTAGTTTTGGCGACGTAACAGGGTCGGCAAATTTAGTCCTTGGCACCACTCCGCAAGACTACCAAATAACAAATTTATTTGATTCAGCCGAATCAGACACATCGATTACTTATCGAATCGATCTAGCCCAAACCGCCGCCGCTGGTGAATATCTCTATGCGCAGTGGGCAAGATTTATAGAACAGACTGGTTTGACCGATTTCGGAACCGGTCAAGCTGGCAGTTTCTCGGTCAATATTGTTTACGAGGGCACAGCGGGCACTGGCGCTGGCGCTGGTCAAAGCGGTGAGCTGGACGCCACAACACCCCCTCCAACCCTGTCAGCAATCTCGGTTATCAATGTTGGGCTGACTGTGGCAACGCCTGTCGTAACTGTTGTGCTGTACCAGTCGCAAGGTAATTTTGCCGATATTGGTACAAACGGAGCAGGCGTCGGTACTGGTCAGGCCGGGACTTCCAACATTCGAGACAACTTTATTGATGAAGGAGTTGCAGGAACTGGTGCGGGTACCGGACATTCTGGCATACCAAATATAATAGACAACAGCTCGCCTGACACCACTCCGCCTGAGTTTGTGTCGGCTAACGTGGACGCTACAGGCACTGTGCTGACCATCACGTTCAACGAGAATATGAAAGACAATTCACCGACAGGGTTTACGCTGCTGGCTGACGGTCAAAACATTTCGCTCTCGAATGTCTCTGTTTCTGGGGCAAACATTCTTTATGACTGTTCACCACCAGCGTATGCGTATCAAGTTCTGGTGCTTTCGTACACACCAGGAACTGCCCAGGATACGTCTGACAACAACTTGGCGGCATTCTGATGAAGATTATTACCAACAACGCAACAGCAAAGGAAAAAATCGGGCACGTTGGCGACGAGCACATCGAAACATTGCGTGCTTTTGATGACAATGATGGATGGAACGGTGTAGGTACAATACCTGCAACGAATGTCGATGGGACAGATACGTGGACTTTGAACGCAGCCAACAACTCTTCTGTTCGCCGAGACGTTCTTTACGCCACCAATCAGAATGACGAATTCCAAGTCACCTTGCGCATCAGGGCTACTAGCGGCACTCCTACTGTCAGGCTGGCCTTTATCCATGAGGGGAATTGGAACGATGTGATGTTTGAAACGATACAGCTATCGACTTCGTTTCAAACTTTTGAAGCTACGGGTATTGCCGACCTCACTGCAAACTATTCATTTCGAATTCGGAATGACTCGACTACAGTAAAAACGATTCAGTTGCAGTTTTTCTCCATTCGCAGAATATCTCCACGGACCTTTACTACCACGGAATATGAT
>JABDQA010000118.1 GCA_013042475.1 Desulfofustis sp. | reverse complement strand
CATGAGCACCCCGAATTCTTTCTTTCGCTCAAAAATTGCCATGAAAAAGGTGTTGACGATGGAGAAGGCGACCACCACCACGAGAATGAAGTACATGATTATGCCACTGATCAGATCGAGTTCGATCGATTGTTTGAGTCCGGGGGTAAGCTCCTCCCAGGTCATGACCTGAAGTCCATTAGTGGTATCATCAGCTCTCAGGCGATCTGCCGCTGGACTGCTGTCTGACAGGTTATCAAACGTATAGATGAGCCGATGCACTCCTCCATCCATGCTGAAAATAGCATCGAATTCGGCCAGAGGCAGCTGCATGACCGCACGATCAAATTCGTCGATACCAGATTTGAATATACCGACAATGGAGACCACCCCTGCTGCGATGGAACCGTCGCGGCCGCTGCCCAGCATTACACATTCATCGCCTATGCCAAGCTGCAGGTGGCGTGCGGCAAGAGTACCGATGACTGCGGCGGGGCCATCTTCTTTCGTGAGGTATCGTCCTTCAACAATCTGTTGGGGAACTGATGATATCTCGATCTCCCGGGCCGGGTCGACCCCGGTAACCGCCAGTCCCCTGCTTCTCTTGGTGCCGCTGGCCAATACAAATGCTTCGGACCGTTTCGCCACCTTCTCTACTTTCTCCAAATACGCTGATGCCTGAATCAATCCATCGGGTTCGCTGATCACTTTTCTCATTTCCGGGCGCTCGTGGTAACCGGGCGCCACGATCTGTACATGACCGGTGCTCAACCTCACCGACGAGTCGATCATGTCATCGTAGGCACCAAACTGGAACGACAGCATAAAAACGAGCAGTGCCGTGGCAAAGACGATGGCCAGAATGGTCAGTACCGACCTTCTGGGATTGCGCCAGATGTTGCGCCAGGCCATCAACAGATCGTTCATCGGAGTCGTTTCTTGCTCTTCAGGCTGGCGAGGGTAAAGACTCGATCTTCTATCTCCAAATCGAACTCCAGGTATTGGTATTCAAGCCGGGTGAATCTGTCAGCTTCATCGACCCGCCGCATAATCCAGGTTTTCGGGAATATTCGCTCTGCAAAAGTGACCAGGTCTTCAGCTGTCATTTGCTTGACCAGTTCCATGTCTTCGTCGAAAAACTTTTCACTGAGCAGGATGAAATCATCTCTTATCCGGAGAACCTGTTTTCCCCAGACGACCGGTGCATCCTCTCTGGCAATCGATTCAACCGTATAGACCTGATGGCCGTCCATCATTTCACGTGCGATAATCCGGTGATCGTAGTCTTGGAGAATGGAGTCGGTTTTGGCTAGATCATCGTTGGAAAAGTCTGATCCCATCCAGGACTGGCTCATCATCGAAGGGGGTAATTTGATCGCTCGATTTATTTTCGGGTTATAACTCCACATATCCTTACCCTTCTTGAGGCTTCCGTTGCCTGCATCCTTGGGAGGCTGGAGTACGAAAAACAGGGCATCGCTCCTGCCCTTGGTCCACCCCTTGAGCACCATGGTACGTTCGAAGTCGGGTCGGTGAATGGTCATTGAGAATTCTGAGTAAGAACTCATTCCTCGCCAATAGTCGAAAGCTTTCTGGACGAGCACCAAAGCTTCGGTGTCAGCCGCCTGCAATTTCGAACAGAACATCAAGAAAATGATAAGTGACGCCCCAGCTATTCTTCGCATCAGTCCACCAGAGGGATAGGATTGTACAAAATCACATTAAACCATTTGGTGAGAATATTTCATGCAGAAAGATAGGCGTATCGAGTCGATTCATCGGTTTTGAAACCTTCGCAAGTAGACGGGTAAATAAGAAAATATTCTAGGTGGCCGGATCTCCCATGTTACCTGACAGCAACAATTAAATGGTAATGGGTGGTCCTCTCATGGTAAAAAGATTGGCAACCGCTGATAGGCCAACTTCAGTCAACCGGAAGACTATCCCGAGTTGACCAACCATTATTTCCATGATTAAAACCTCAAACCTGGAATGGTCATTTTGGTCTCCAATGAGGCGATGGACTGTCTGCTTGAGTGCAATTATCCGGGTAATGTAAGGGAGCTGAAAAACATTCTTGAGCGAGCCTCAATCCTGGCCCCGGAACCGCAGATCCAGCGCACAGATCTGCCAATCAATCTCAGCCGCCAGAACAACGACGGGGGAGACACCTCTTTGAATCTTTCCATGGTAGTGGCCAAAACCGAAAAAGAGACGATATTGAAGGCCCTGGTCAGGGCTGCCAACTCACGAACCAAAGCAGCCGATCCGCTGGGCATCAGTAGTAAAAATTTGTGGGAGAAAATGAAATCGTACAACATCAACGTATGATCAAATCATTACCCCGCATTAGAACATAAGACCACGGGATCATTTCATGGACATCACGCTGGAATCACCTCTTGATATGCACCTTCATTTAAGAGAAGGTGACACGCTCGATCTGACCGTACCGCTCACCGCCGATCATTTTGCCGGTGCGGTCATCATGCCCAATCTGGTTGCACCGGTTGATTCTCTCAACAATTTGCGCAAATATCGTCAAGCCATCGAGTCTTACTGTCACGGTAAAAATTTCAGACCGTACATGACTCTGTTTTTTAAAAACTACAGCCGCCAGGAACTTGAAGAGTGCAGGGAACACATTCTGGGGATCAAGCTTTATCCGGCAGGCATCACCACTCAGAGTGAAGCGGGCGTGTCAGATTTCAGCACTATAGAGAAGACACTGGAAGATATGCAGGAATTAAATATCCCCCTTCTCGTACATGGCGAAAGCAACGGATTCGTACTCGATCGTGAACGCGAATTTCTCGAAGTCTATCGGTCACTGGCCAGCCGCTTTCCCGATCTTCACATCATCATGGAGCATATCACTACCGCCGATACAGTGCAGCTGCTCGATGAATTCGACAACCTTTCCGCTACGGTAACCCTGCACCATCTCATGATAACCCTGGACGACGTAATCGGCGATCTGCTGCGCCCGGATCTGTTCTGCAAACCGGTAGCCAAAACTCCTAGAGATAGAGAGGCACTGCGTCAGGCGGTGTTCAGCGGCCATCCGAAACTGATGTTTGGCTCCGATTCGGCACCCCACCCACGACACAAAAAAGAATGTATCGGATGTGCTGCCGGGGTGTTCTCGGCACCTGTGGCACTGCCTCTGCTGGCCCAGATTTTCGAAGATGAAGGGTGCCTCGAGCTGCTGCAGGGCTTCGTCAGTGCCAATGCCTGCCGCAGGTACGATATCTCTCCTCCTGCGAAGCAGATTCTACTCACGCAATCTCCCTGGCAGGTTCCTCACTATTACAAGAATGTCAGCCCGTTTTTCGCCGGCCAGACCTTACGCTGGTCCATAAATTCCTCATTTTCCTAAAGATGACCACCTGATGAATACTGTTATCGAACTTTTGAAATCGCATCGTTCCATACGAAAATTCACCTCCGATCCGATTCCCCAGGAAATTGTCGAAGAACTTATTCAGGCGGGCCAGTGTGCGGCGACCTCGAGTTTTATTCAGGCCTGCACCGTAATACAGATCACCGAACCCGCAATCCGGGAGAAACTTTGTGAGGCGGCAGCCGGTCAGCTGTACGTTAAAGAATCGCCAGTTTTTCTGTTATTCTGTGCTGACATGCAGCGTCATCAACTTGCCTGCGACATGCATGATGCGGACATGCTGTCCGGCTTCACCGAGCAGTTTCTCACCGCTTCGCTGGACTGCGGCCTGTTTGCCCAGAATGTTATCATCGCGGCAGAATCCCTGGGGCTTGGCGGCTGCTACATAGGGGCAATCAGAAACAAGATCGCTGAGGTCGACCAGCTCATAGTTTTACCTGACAAAGTTTACCCGGTCTTCGGTATGTGCCTCGGTTACCCAGCCCAGGACCCTGAGACCAAGCCGCGCCTGCCACTCGAGGTGGTGCTCAAGCAGGAAAACTATGATAATGGTGGTGATCGCCGGCTTATCTCCGCTTATGACGAGAGGGTAAGAGAGTACTATCGCACCCGCACCGGAGGGACGAAAGACAACAGCTGGAGCGAGCAGATCTCGGACATGCTGGTTAAGGAGGCAAGACCTCACATGCTGCCCTTTCTGCAGTCCAAAGGGTTCATTCTCAAATAAGAGCCAAGTTACGGTGGAGATTTCCAGACTTTTCATAGACGGCAATGAAGCCGTTGCCAGGGCCGCACTCACATCCGGCTGCAAATTCTTCGCCGGTTACCCGATCACCCCGGCCACCACCATCTTTCAACACATGCTCGAACTGCTGCCGCCCAACGACGGCATCTGCCTGCAGGGAGAAGACGAAATCGCATCCATAGGTTTCTGTATCGGTGCGTCGATGGCGGGGCTCAAAGCTATGACCGCCACCTCCGGGCCCGGCATCAGTTTGTTCAGTGAACAGATATCGTTTGCCATCGCCGGTGAGATCCCTCTGGTGATTATCGATGTTCAGCGCCTCGGCCCCTCAACCGGTTCGGCGACCAGGGGGGCCGACTCGGATATTCAATTTCTGCGCTGGGGCAACAGCGGCGGTCTGCCGGTGATCGTTCTTGCCCCAATCGACAGCACCGATTGCTACAACCTCACCTGTCGGGCCTTCAATCTTGCAGAACGTTATCGTTGTCCCGTGTTTCTGGCCTCCAACAAAGAAATCGGCATGACCAGGGAAGTTATTGATGAAGCGGCTCTGGTGAAGGTTGCTCCACTCTACAGAACTGGCTGCGGCGACAATTTCTCCACTGAGCCCTTCCAGCCTTTTGCGCCCGGCACTGATTCACGGGTACCGCCTTTCTTACCCATGGGCGGAAAAACGCTGGTTCGACAGACCTCTTCCTCACATGGCCCGGATGGCTTTATCACCACAGTACCGGAGGTCCTTGAAAGGGGCATTAGCAGAATGCGTGACAAACTCCTCCAAGACAGAGATGATTTGTCCCACTATCGTCTCGATAACGATCCACAGGCCGACATCCTGCTCATCACCTATGGAGTGACTTCACGGGCTGCTCAAAACGCCCTGTACAGAGTGCGGGATCGATCATTTCGTATCTCCCTGCTCACTCTGCAGACCCTCTACCCGGTTCCTGAAAAGCTTTTAAGAGAAGAGATTGCCAAGGTGTCACGGGTGATCGCAGTGGAAATGAACCTGGGGCAATATGTCAGAGAGATTGAAAGGTTGAGCGGCGCCACCGAGGTCGAATTTCTCGGCAAGATGAATGGCGAATTGATATCTCCCGAAGAAATAGTCGGAGTGATCGGGTCATGACCAGTCTTCTTAACCCGGATCGCCCCCCGTTCTTCTGCCCCGGCTGTTCCCATGAGAGCGTGGTAAAAGCCTTGGACAAAAGCTTCCAGCATCTCGGACTGTCCGGTGACCGGATTGCCATCGTCACCGACATAGGCTGCTCAGGATTATTTGATACATTTTTCAACACCCATGCCCTGCACGGGCTGCATGGCAGGGCACTGACCTATGCGACCGGTCTGAAACTCGCCT
>JABDQA010000114.1 GCA_013042475.1 Desulfofustis sp. | reverse complement strand
AGGCGCTCAGCCAACCGACTTTGTTTCATGTGTCGACGGCTGATTCGGTCAGAAACCGAAAAAACGTAGGCACGAGTATAACAACTGCCATCATTGAGTGACCTAAGACCATCTGATAGAACGCTTCAGATGAGTCGAGCGAGAGGCTTTACGTAGCGTTGAAGGATGGATAGCAGCTAAAGCTCACTGAGATCAGTCTGGTTCTGCTACTGATTGCATAGACGAGATCAGGCTGGGAATGCTGCCAATCTCAGAAAACGGCCAAGAGCGGCTAACTACATTGTTTTCGAATATAGATGGCGGGCGACGTATGCCGCCCGCCACCGGTTCACCCATCCTTACATCTGACCGCCACGGTGTGATGCGAGATCCCGATAGACAATCAACCTGAAAACCGGGCCAGGGATGAAGCCACTCCCCCACTGTGCATCGAGAGCTGCAAAGGAGGGGTGGAACATGACCTGCATCTCAGTGAGACCCTCGGCGATGAGCTTCCGTACGAGCTTGCGGGTGTTCCTGAGCATATCCGAGAATTCGACGACGGATTGGCGATTTCCCACGACGCCATGAGACGGCACGACGATCGTATCCTCATCGATGCTGGCAAGCACCTGATTGAGGGCGTGGAGCATGCCATTGACGGTGCCGCCGCCGGCCAGGTCGATAATCGGGTACATCCCTCCAAAGTAAATATCGCCAGTGTGGACGACATTTGCTTCTTCTAGGTAGATCACGAGATCTGCACCACTGTGGGAGTTCTCTATCGTCTTTAGAGTGATTGTCTCACCCCCTGACAGGAGCTTGACCACGCCACGGATTCCCTCGGTCGGCTGGGCCTCCTCTGGCAGAGGTGGCATGCATATGCCAATTTCTTCAATGCAATTCAGTTCGTTCATGTAGTCACCGGCTCGCGAGTGCGCAATGATGGTGCTGGTGCCATCAAATACGTTGAATTCAGCGTTCAGGCCCACATGATCAAAGTGCCAGCTGGTATTGATCAAGATGTCTACCGGTTCACCTGCCGACAATGTGTGAATTTCAAAGGCGAAAAATGGGTATAAGCCGGGGGGTAGGTTATCCACCAATATCACGCTGTCGGGATGGACGAGCAAGAGATTATTCATCGTGAATTCAAAATCCGGGGTCGGCATAACCGTCTTCACCAAGTAGACACCGTCACTCGAGGAAATCGGCACACTAGTGATACTTTGGGCTGAAGCCGTTGGCGTGAATGTCGTCATGACGCCCAACAGAAGAACGCAACCAAAAAGCGATTTTAGGAATTTCATATATACCTCCACGAATTGACCTGTAAAGAACTTGGAATGCGTGCGGTCCGGGCCGCTATCGGATCGGGAGGTCATCGGCTTCTTGCGAGCAGATTGTTATGAATAATCTGGCGAAGAAATAGCGGTAAGCACCGCATCCTTCAGTCTAGTCCAGGGGCGTCAAAATGCTATTTGATGCAAAGATGGAGAAACTAATCTAAGTTCTTCTTCGGGTCCTTAGCTGCCATTGACCGCAATCCAGCTTTCTTCCGCTGTTGCCCAGACAGCAGAACTCCCCTGGGTGTGAATCGCAGGAGAGTTGTGTTCTCACATCGGCCAATAGAAGACATCGCTTCTACTTGGTTTAAGTGGTCATTGTAGCTTGATGAGTCCGAACGGCAGGTTCCAGCCATAACCGGACGGTCGCTAACGACAAATTCAGTCGTAGAACGTGAACTCGAGCAACCGGCCAAACGTGTAATACATGTTCGAAGGATGCGTAGCTGATTCGCGAAGAGCCCGCAAAGTTGATTGGTCAAGCCATTGCCCATTCCTGATGACAGCAACCGGTTCCCGTAGGCTGCCAGGCTCGATCAGAGGATTCTCTTCTGTCACGACCAAATCAGCCACTTTACCAGGCTCGATGGTGCCCAGACGATCATCGACACGCAGCACCTGGGCCGCTTTGATCGTTGCCATTTCCAGAATAGCGTCGGTCGGTATGCCGGCTTGTTTGAGCAAAGCAATTTCATCGTGCGTCGCCTGGCCGGGAATAGCGTACAGAACACCACTGTCGGATCCGGTAACCATATTTACGCCGGCTTCATGTAGCGCCAGCGTAAGTCTTTGAAAAAACGCATTGCGCTCTTCGAGACTATCGCGGAGGTCGTCGTTGGCGCTTAACCACCGGGAAACGCTCCCTTTTGCTTCTGCAAACCTCATGAACGGATTCAGATACTGGAGCTCCAGGCTGTCGACAAATGCCTGTTTGTGCCGAGCGATCTGCGTCAGGTGATCGAAAATCAGGAGCGTAGGGGTTACTGTCGCCCGCATCTCCCTCAGCCGCTGCACGATTGCCTCGACGCTCTCGTCGTCGTACGAATAGTCGAGCGGGCCCTGGTAAATCTCCTCGGTATGTTCGAGCGATACCATCGGAATGCCGAGAGAATAATCCTTCGCGACCACTGCGTAGGGCACGTGACCTGCTACCGGAAAGTCGAGCTTCCCGGCTTCATCGATGATGGCTTCATAAACCTCGACACTGAGCCGCGTGTAAACCTTAACGAAGTCAAAGCCAGCTTCGTGATACCGGCGGACTCGCTCACGCGCGTCGCCAGAATCTTCAACAATCTTGTGTGCGAACGGGTTCGAGTTCTTCTTGCCGTTCATGGTCGGCGTTGCTGTGAACAGATTACTACCCAACCACTCCCCCTCCTCGATCTCCTGCTTCCAGCGCAAGTGCATCGGGTAACCACCCATGTTTCGAACGCTGGTCACCCCATACGCCAGATGCAAAGCAAGGTACTTTCGGTCCATCACGTGAGTGTGCATGTCGAACAGGCCAGGCAGTATGTGGGCACCGCCGCCGTCTATGAGCCGATAGCCTGTGCTGACGGGCGATCCGGCTGGCCTAATGTCCTCGATCAGGCCATCACGGATAAGCAGCTGTCGATCTTCCATCAGCGGCTCGTCGGACATGGTGATCAGATGTACATTGTCGACGGCGAGCGGCTGTGAGTTATCGGGCTCGAACAAGTCGACCTGCATTTCCCAACGTGCGAGCGGGACCGACGCGAAAACAACAAGCAGTAAAGCGAGCAGCAGCAAGCCGAGGTACTTGCTGGTCCTTTTTGCAATTCTTAACGCTGCCGACATGTAGTCATTCTAGGCGAAGAAATCGGGCGGATGTACTTCTGTTTCAGAATCGCCCTGAGCCGGACTTCAGGTGCAGCTAGACGCGAGTAGTGACCAGATGCTGCCCGCAGTGTGCAAGCGTCTGCTCTGGGTCAGTAGCAGTCGGTTTAGCTAAACGTGGGAGAAACCGGCCGCTCCGGGTCGATCTCGGAGATTATGGGGTAGCGAACGACTTGTTCCGCTAACCGTCAGATATCGGAATAACATCGGGCGCCAAATCCAGGGTGGATAACTGCGGCTTTCGGCCAGGAGCGCAACAATAGACTGTAAATGTCGTATCGCTTGCTGAAGCAGGTTCCGTCGGGCGGCCTGAACCGCCCGACGTTTTCTGCTACATCTTTCCCAGGTACGCGCAGGCCGCGTAAAAATCCTTTTCTTTCGGTTGATCCCAGTTCGGCGTTATCGAAAGCAGATCCCATTGATGCGTTTCAGGATTAAATTGATGGGTCATGTGTCCCGCAGTGGCAAAAATTTTGCCATAGCCGGGAATCCAGATATGCATGGTAATGCCCGAGTGCTGACCATAGGTCGGGTACCAATATCCCTCTCCTTCGGGGAGGTTTGGATCATGGTCAACCCAGATCCAGTCACGCCAAATCACGTTATGGTTTTCGGGCCGTCCGGCAATACCTTCGTCCGTGATGATATTGCTGCCGGGCATGGGCATAAACGGATCGACGCAGTCAGTAAAGGGCACCACGTTGCAACCCGGGTCTGCTGGTATCCAGATATTTAGGTCGGACATGTATTCCTTGCCGACCGTCTTGATCCAGTTACCATCCTTATCTACGAATATCTTCCCTTCCTCCATTGATGCACCTGCGGCCCATAGCCAGTAGTCCATTCCTTCGAACTCTGAGCAATCAAAGATTGGGAACATGAACTCGAAAGGTCCCCTTTCCATGAATATTGGTTTGCCAGCCCAGGCCGTGTTGGTCGTGAGCATAGCGGTGCATGCCAGCGTCAACATGATAAATATGCGTTTCATTGTATGCCTCCCCATCAATCAGATAATCAGGAAATAAAATTCAAATGCGGCTATTGCCGCCACTGGACCGGGAGGTTATTTGCTTCTTTCGAGCAGATTGTTGTGAATAATCTGGCGATGGAGTAGCGGTTGGCACCGCACCTTATAGTCTAGGACAGGGACGTCAAAAAGCTATTTGATGTACCAATCGAGAATCAAATCTAAGTTCTCTTTCGTATATGGACTCCTCCTTGTTCGCGAGGGATTTCGTATCAGACATTAGACGCGTATGTATATTCGGCTTGTCGATGGAGACGCTATCTCCCAGCCCTCAATGTATGCGCACTTCGGTGCCTCTATGG
>JABDQA010000144.1 GCA_013042475.1 Desulfofustis sp. | reverse complement strand
GATCGCGATGATACCTCAGGTGACTGACGATTGTGCCAGGCGTGAAACTGGCCAGGTAATCGGCCGAAAGATCATTCACCTCCATCTTCAGGCCGCTCTCCGCTTGAACCAGCAGGGTGACCTGCTCGCGCAGCCAGGCCACGCCATCCTCGTAGTACTGATCGACAGCAGCGGGACTCTCCAGTTGGGCTGCCGTAGCCTCCAGGTAGGCCTTGACCTTGAGATACATCTCCCTCATCAGAAAAGCCTTCCAGTCGCTCCAGGCGGATGGCCCGGTGGCCCTCGAATCGGCGACCGAGAGCAGATAGAGCATGGCCAGCCGCTCAACCGAAATGATGGTCTCGGTGCAGCGCTTGATGAAGGCCTGGTCTTCGAGATCACGCCGCAGCGCATTTTCGGGAATAAATAAATGGTAGCGCACCAGAAAGGCGAGCAGCTCGATCTCCTCTGTGTCCAGGCAAAGACGCTGGCCAATTACCTCTCCAATTTCAGAGCCGTATTCGGAATGGTCCCGGCCCGAGCGTTTGCCGATATCGTGCAACAAGGCGGCCATCAACAGAGGACGGCGATGCCGTACCTGCTCGGCAATTTCCGGCTCTTCGTCGATCACTTTGTGCAGCTCGACAACCGCCTGCAGGGAATGGCGATCAACCGTGTAAATGTGATAGACATCGTGCTGGGCCAGTGCATCGATACGGGCAAATTCTGGGATGTACATGCCCAGCAGCCCGGTCTCCAGCATACCCTCCAAGACCGGCAGCACCGCTGCCGAGGAGCCAAGAATCGCATGAAATGGTTTGGCCATCCGCGGCGAATTTCTCGTTTTCTCGGTAATCAGACCGAGATTGTCGGTGATGTGCATCTTGGAGCGATGGTGTACCGGCACGCCGGTCTTGGCAGAGGCGAGGAACGTGCGCATCAGCATATATGGTTTGGCGGCCAGGATGTCCTGAGAGGCCAGGAGGTGAACCCGGTTATCCCGGATCTCGATGCCTTTTTCAAGATCGCGGTCGCTTACCTGCTGCTCCTGCGTGGCGATGCCGAGCACCTCGTTGACATGATCGAAAAACAGGTCATGGACCACGGCGATGGTGCGCAAATGCCCATAGACGTCGCGCATGAAGCGCTCGACGCTCAGTGCGGCGCCCGAAGTTTTGTAGTCGAAGGCCTGGGCCATCTCTTCCTGCTGTTCGAAGTAGAGCTGGTCATTTTTCCTGCCGCTTATGTAATGCAGACGATTTCTGATCCGCACCAGCATATTGTGGGCATCCTTGAAGCGCTCGCCCTCGCTGGGAAGCAGAAAACCTGCGTCGATGATGTCGTCGAAAGTGGCAATGCCAAACACCACCTTGGCAGCCCAGATCATCGACTGGATGTCACGGAACCCGCCCTTGCTCTCCTTGATGTTGGGCTCTAGCAGGTAGCTGTGGCTGCCAAACCGCTCCCGGCGTTCGGTACTCAAATGATTGAGATCGCGAATGAATTCACGGCGCCGGCCGTCGACAAACTTATGCCGGAATTCGGCCATGAGCTGGTCGAACAGCTCCTTGGAGCCGCCGATACAGCGCCCGTCGAGCAGAGCAACCTGAAAGATAAAGTCTTCGGCCGCTTGCTTGAGCGATTCCTCGACAGTCCTGACCCCATGACCGACCTCGAAACCGGTATCCCAGAGAGGGTAGAGTATTGAATCGGCAATGGTGCTGACGTTTTTTCTGATTTCCGGCCTGAATAGAATCATCAGGTCGATGTCCGAGAAAGGAAAAAGTTCCCGGCGGCCATAGCCCCCCAAAGCAACCAGTGACACCTGGTTTTCTATGTCGGCACCATCAATGGCGGCAAAACAGTCCCCGATAAACTCGTCGGTCAGGCCGCTGAGGCTGCGCAGCAGTGATTTTCCGCTCAGCCCCTGGGACCAGAGGTCGTCCAGGGCCTGACGCTGGGTCTTGAGTTTGGTGGGCATGCGGATCAGACCGCGTCGCGATTTTCTTCTCCAGTCCTGACCCGGACAATGCGCTCGATCGGCAGAACGAAGATCTTGCCGTCGCCGATCTTGCCGGTGTTTGCCGTTTCCCTGATCTTGTCGACAACCTGATCGGCAATGTCGGCCGGGACCACTATCTCGATCTTGACCTTGGGAAGAAAATCAACCTGGTATTCCGCCCCACGGTAGATTTCGGTGTGTCCTTTCTGCCTTCCGTAACCCTTTACCTCGGTAATGGTCATACCCTTGATGCCAATCTCGGTCAACCCGTCTTTGACGTCGTCGAGTTTGTGTGGCTTGATGATTGCCTCGATTTTCTTCATATCTCACCTATTTGATCTGGTTCGTTATTAGAACTGATTAGTAAGCTTCAATTTTAAGTTAGCGGGTTTCCAACCGTAGGCGGTCCTTTTTGGAACATTGGAAACAAAATAGCATTTTTCTAGTTGTATGCTGTTTCCGAATGTTCGGTGGAATCCATACCGGCAACTTCCGACTCATCGCTGAGCCTCAATCCTACGGTCGCGTCAATTGCTTTGAATATAAGCCAGCTCACCCCGAATGCATAGACGGCGACAACCACCGCACCGATAATCTGGGCAACTAGCTGCCCCGGGTTCCCATAGAACAGTCCGTCCACCCCGCCTGGATTCACCGCCGTGGAGGCAAATAAACCTAGACAGATGGTACCCAGCAATCCGCCTACGCCATGGATGCCAACCACGTCGAGGGAATCGTCAAGATTGAATTTCATCTTCATGCTCACGAAGGTATAGCAGAAGGTACCGCCAAGCAAGCCTACCAGTATGGCGGTGTTGGGACCGACAAAGCCGGCCGTCGGCGTAATGGTTGCCAACCCGGCAATGGCTCCCGAGGCGGCACCCAGAGTCGTCGGGTTTCCCTGCATTTTCCACTCGAGGATTACCCACATGACCATTCCTGCCATACCGGCCAGATGGGTGGCGACAAAGGCCGTGGCTGCAACCTCGTCAACAGCCAGGGCCGAACCGCCATTAAAACCAAACCAGCCGAACCAGAGCAGCGCGGTACCCAGCACGGTCATCGGCAGGTTGTGGGGCATGAAATTGGTTCTGCCAAATCCTTTTCGCGGGCCGATGACCAGCACGCCGGCCAAGGCCGCCATGCCGCAGGTTGCGTGGACTACCAGACCTCCGGCAAAATCCATCACACCAATGCCGCCGAGCCAGCCCCCGCTACTCCAAATCCAGTGACAGACAGGGTTATAGACAAACACAGCCCAGAGCACCGAAAAAATCACGAAGGGCACGAACCTGACCCTTTCGGCAAAGGCTCCGGTGATAAGCGCAGGGGTAATGATGGCAAACATGCACTGGTAGATCATGAAGACCGTCTGGGGAATGGTCGTCGCATAATCAGGACTCGGCTCTGAAGTGACACCGTTGAGGCCGAACCAGGAGAGGTCTCCGATGAAACCGCCAATCGAGGGACCAAACGACATGGAATAGCCGAGGTAAACCCATTCGATGGAGATCAGTGAGATCATGATGAGACTCTGCATTATTGTGCCAAGCACATTCTTGCCCCTGACCATCCCCCCATAAAAGAGCGCCAGGCCAGGCGTCATGAGCAGTACCAGTCCAGCCGAGATAATGATGAATACCGTATCCGCTTTGTTCATTCCTGCCTCCATCCTCGTTAGAAGCC
>JABDQA010000111.1 GCA_013042475.1 Desulfofustis sp. | reverse complement strand
CCCGTTTGCGTATTGCTGTTATTCAGTTGTCAAGGATCGTCGAAACACCTAAAAAGGCGCCACTCGTGACGAGTGAGCAAGAACGTCAATCTAATATGATCTCAATCACATGTCAATTAGATTCTTTGCCCTACCACCGCTTTTGTCAGACTCGTACCACCTCCAAAAGCCGCGACAAACTATACCCTACAATTACCTTTGTCAATAAGGAAAGTTAGGGTTCTGTGAGATAATTGAATTATTCTGGGAGGACCGTGCTCAGTTTTGATCCATGACCCATTTCTGCAAGGTTGAGGCAATCTTTTCAGCCTGCTTGGCGTTGGAGATGTTGAATTTTGATTTGGGTATATAATTGCCCTGACGTTTCTGATAGCGGCGAATTGAATACATGTCCGGGCCGTATTCACCAGTGGATCTATTGAGATTCTGATATCTGAATAGAATCGTTGTCCAGGCTCCTTTGGAAAGGATCACTTTGTCTAGTTCTCTCACCAACTCGACGCCGTCTTCTTCATAACTGATAGTTATATCGTCTACAGTGGCACTCATTGTATTTGTTTACTCGTTTTCGTTTCTACTTTTATAGTAGCAGGCCTTTCTTTCCTGGGCCTGTTTTCTTCTGCGAATCGCCTCGGGTGTTTCAGGATTATAAGGTGGTACTGGTGTGGGACAATTGTCCTCACCAAGGGCAACGAAGGTCAGATAGGCGGAGGCGATATGGGTAACGACGCCAGCCAACAGGTCTTCGGCTTCGACCCGCACCCCGATCTCCATTGAAGTGCGCCCTGTGGCGTTCAATGACGCCTTGAGGATCAGCAGATTACCGATGTGCACCGGTTTATGAAAATCCAGACGATCGATGGAGGCAGTTACCACCGTGGTGTGGGCGTGCTTCATGGCCACCACTCCTGCCGCGTCGTCGATGTACTTCATGATATCGCCGCCATGAATATGCCCAAACGGATTGGCGTGGGTGGGCAGCATCATGTGCGACATCAGCACCTGGCATTGATAGTGGGAATCAGACATCGTGCACCCTTGGTTGCATGGCCGCTCTTGGCAGACCATGCAACCATATCTAATGGAAAAGGTAAAGGGGAAAGGAAAGCTTTATTCAACCAACTCCGCTTCAACTACTTCGGCTTCGTTACTGGCGATGCTGAAGACGATACCGTTGTTGTCGGCATCGACCAGAATGACCTGATCTTCGTCGAATTTATTGTCCAGCAATTCCATTGCCAGTGGGTCCTCTACGTACTTTCTGATCGCACGCTTGAGAGGGCGGGCGCCAAATAACGGATCATAGCCAACCGATACCAGATACTTTTTGGCATTCTGGCTGAACCGCAGCTTGAGCTTCTGAGCCTCCAGCCGTTTCGCCAGCCGTCGGAGCTGGATAGAAACAATACTGGATATATCTTCTCGCGAGAGAGATCTGAAAATGATGGTTTCGTCTATCCGGTTGAGAAATTCCGGTTTGAACTGGTGATGCAGAATTTCCTCAATCTGACGCTTGATGTTCTCCTCGTCGGCTTTTTCTTCGGCCATCCTCATGATCAGATCACTGCCCATATTAGAGGTCATGATCATAATGGTGTTCTTGAAATCTACCGTTCTGCCTTTACCATCAGTCATTCTGCCGTCGTCGAGGACTTGGAGGAGCACGTTGAAGACATCGCTGTGAGCCTTTTCGATTTCATCGAGCAGAATCACGGAGTATGGTCTCCGGCGTACCGCTTCGGTGAGATAGCCACCTTCGTCATAGCCGACATATCCCGGAGGAGCACCAATAAGTCGTGCAACAGAGTGTTTCTCCATGAACTCGGACATATCGATTCTGATCATCGCCTGTTCACTGTCAAAGAGGAAGTCGGCCAGCGATCTCGCAAGTTCCGTTTTACCGACGCCGGTGGGACCAAGAAAAATAAACGATCCAAGCGGTCGGTCGGGATCCTGGAGCCCGGCCCTGGCCCTGCGGACGGCATTGGCAACGGCAACTACGGCCTCCTGCTGACCGACAACGCGCTTCTGCAACATGGCTTCGGCCTGGAGAAGCTTTTCCTTTTCTCCTTCGAGCAGCTTTTCCACTGGGATCGAGGTCCACTTGGCCACAACTGCTGCCACATCCTCGCTGCTGACTTCTTCTTTGAGCATGTGGTGCTGACTCTGGACTTCCTGGAGTCTTTGATTCTCTTTATCAAGCTGTTGTTCGAGGGCTACTATTGTGCCATACCGGAGTTCGGCTACTTTGCTCAAGTCACCGGTGCGTTCGGCCTGTTGTGCCTCGACCTGGGCCTTCTCGATATCCTCTTTGATTTTGCGGATACTGCCAATGGTATCGCGTTCCAGGGTCCACTGGGCTTTCATACCGTTGAGCTGGTCACCGAGGTCAGCGAGTCTTTTCTGAACATCCTCAAGCCGTTCTTTGGAAGCTTTGTCCTGTTCTTTCTTGAGGGCCTCCTGTTCGATCTCCAGTTTGATTCGCTGCCGGTCGAGTTCATCTATCTGGGTCGGCATTGAATCTATTTCTATGCGCAGCCTCGAGGCCGCCTCGTCGATCAGGTCGATAGCCTTGTCGGGAAGGAAGCGGTCGGTGATGTAACGGTTCGACAGTATCACTGCAGCCACTGTGGCCGCATCCTGGATTCTGACGCCGTGATGAATCTCGTATTTCTCCTTGATGCCGCGCAGGATTGCGATGGAATCCTCCTCGCTGGGTTCCTGGACGACTACCGGCTGAAACCGTCGTTCCAGGGCACTGTCTTTTTCAATATATTTTCGATATTCATCAAGTGTCGTGGCCCCGACACAGTGAAGTTCTCCTCGGGCCAAGGCGGGTTTCAGCATGTTTGAAGCGTCCATTGAACCCTCGGCTGCCCCTGCCCCAACCAAAGTGTGGATTTCGTCTATGAACAGAATGATTTCGCCGCTGCGCTTGACTATTTCCTTGATCACTGCTTTCAAACGATCTTCAAATTCGCCGCGATATTTGGCTCCGGCCACCAACGAGCCCAAATCGAGGGTGACCACCTGCTTGTCTTTCAGGGTGGCCGGAATGTCACCGTTGACAATTCGCTGGGCGAGCCCTTCGACAATGGCTGTTTTACCGACCCCAGGTTCTCCGATGAGTACCGGGTTGTTTTTTGTCCGCCTGGACAGAACCTGGATAATTCTGCGAATTTCCTCGTCACGGCCGATAACCGGATCGAGCTTTCCCTGCTTGGCGATGTCGGTGAGGTTTTTACCGTACTTTTCA
This sequence comes from Desulfofustis sp., assembly GCA_013042475.1. GTDB lineage: Bacteria > Desulfobacterota > Desulfobulbia > Desulfobulbales > Desulfocapsaceae > JABDQA01. The sequence goes on along the minus strand of JABDQA010000111.1, from coordinate 59,764 downwards.
AGAGCCTGGTATTTTTCCTCCGGGTAGGGGTCAGTGACCCGCTGATTCCCACGAATCGAGCTCAAGGCCTGTAAGAAATTCTGCTCGGAAATGCCCATACTGCCCAGTTGGTCAGCCAAACTCGAGGTGCGCTCACGAAGCAGAGCCAGAAAGATGTGCTCCTGGCTTACGTATTCGTCCTGCATCTGGGAAGCGGCTGAAAACGAATTATCCAACAGCCGTTTCAAATCACCAGAGACATACACCTGAACGGCACCCGATCCTGACACCTTTGGCAGGGACTGGATCTGGTCGTTTACCATCGCAAGTACACGAGATGGGTCGATTCCCATTTTCTGCAATGCAGGAACTACCACGCCATCGGGTTGCTCCATTATGGCCTTGACCAGGTGTGCTGGAGTAATCTCCTGGTTATTGTTGTTCTCGGCACACTGTTGTGCACTCTGAATCGCATCTTGCGATTTCAAAGTAAATTTGTCGAATTGCATGATGTGTGTCCTCTTCGTCTGAGATAAAGAAAGCTCGTAAACCTTTAAGCAGACAAGAGGATAAGGACGATCAAGAGGGGTGTCAAGTTTTTGACAGCGGGTTGTGCAAAAGGGTGGAGGATAAATGAAAAACGGTGGATTTACTAAGTAAATCCACCGTTATATAAAAATCTGAGTAGAAAGTGTCAGAATCAGCCGCAACTACCTGAACCGCAGGATCCAGGTGAACAACCGCCGCCACCAATTGGATTGGTAGAAGAAATGCCAAAACCTGAACGCGGACCCGCTTCAATGTATTCGACGTTTATCGCTCCGCATGTTTCAAGCAGGCTGTCTTCAACCAGAAAGGTTAATTCACTCTGATCGTACACTTTATCATTTTCTTTTGGCTCATCCAGAGCCAATCCCAGTGAGGGACCGGATCAGCCACCCTGCATGAGGGCGACGCGTAAAGCTGATTCAATATTATTCTGGCTCAGATACTCTTTGAGTTTCGTCAGCGCCAGATCGGTTACGGTTAGAGACATGTAGACCTCCTCTGAGTTGTGTATGTCCATGTTTTCAGTACCTCAAATGCCCACACGGCGTAGAGCAAAATATACGTGCCAACATCATAAGCCTGCACATAAAAGAAGTCAAACCATACATTTCAATAATGTATTAAATAGTTTTGTGGATTTTATTGTCCAATCAGATTTTTTAAGTAAAGATAAATAATTATTGAATTATTATGGATCTTAATAAGTCGTGGTGCTTGAATTGGATAACTGGAGTCGTTATTCTGTTGGAACCATATTTCTTGTTATACTCGCGGGTTGGGAGTGATCCTAACAGGTCGTAAGATGAGGGGAACAAATGAAAAAAGTTGTCATATCAACTGGCGGCGGGGATGCACCCGGGCTTAATGCAGTAATTTTTGCGGTGGTGCTTGCCTGTTATCGCCAGGGCTGGGAAGTATACGGCAGCAGAAGTGGTTACGCTGGATTTCTTGATATCGATGAAATGATCAGATTGACCCCCCGCGATGTCCAGGAGATTTACGCGATTGGCGGCACAATCCTGGGATCCACCAACAAGGGCAGCCCCTTTGCCAAACCAGTTGAGAATCTCGCAGGGGAGGTAACCTTGGTCGATATCAGTGAAAAGATAATGAGGAATTATAAACGGATGGGATTTGATTGCCATATCGCCATCGGCGGGGATGGCAGCCTGGAGATCGCCCACCGCTTTTCAGAACTGGGAATGAATGTAATAGGAGTACCCAAAACCATTGACAACGACTTGATGGCAACCGATCGGACCTTCGGCTTTGATACTGCGGTCTCAACTGCCACAGAAGCATTGGATAAATTGCACTCGACAGCAAAATCACACGACCGGGTCATGGTGGTGGAAGTAATGGGCAGGGATTCTGGATGGATTGCGCTTTATTCGGGAATCTCGGGTGGAGCTGACGTCATCCTGATTCCTGAGATTCCATTTGATCTGGAATCTGTGTGTGAGAAAATTGCCGATAATGAACTTCGTGATAAACATTACTCCATCGTGGTGGTTGCAGAGGGGGCATTGGCAAAAGGAGGGGAAAGGATATCCAAAGGAAAAGGGGAACTTGGACGTCAGGAAGTCATATTGGGTGGTATCGGTGAATGGGTTGCTTCAGAAATCAGGAATATGACCGATAAGGATACCCGTTCTTTGACATTGGGGCATTTGCAGCGCGGGGGATCACCTACAACTTTTGACCGTCTGCTGGCCCTGAGATTCGGAGCGGCTGCCGTAAGGCTGGTAGAGTCCGGCACATTCGGTCACATGGTAGCACTCGATTCCTCGCAGATGAAAGCCGTACCAATCGAAGAAGCGATCAAAACCAGGAAAAAGGTGGATTTAAACAGCGACAAGATTTCCACGGCGCGGGACATTGGCATCTGCTTCGGTGATTGATTGAGATTTATTTATGGGATTAACTGCAGACCAGCTAAGCGATATCTATCGCAGACTCGACGATTACTTCGGTCCCCTGCATTGGTGGCCAGCCGAGGATTCTTTCGAGGTGATAGTGGGCGCCATCTTGACCCAGAACACCAACTGGAAGAATGTGGAGAAGTCGATCGAAACGCTCAAGATGGCCGACCTTCTTAGTTTTGACTCACTGCTGCACATGCCTGAGGAGCAGCTTGCAGGATTAATACGATCGTCCGGGTATCACAGTCTTAAAGCCAGACGATTGAAAAATCTTCTGGAGATGGTCGCAAACGACTATGATGGTGATCTGACGCTGCTGCTCGCCGAGGATTTGTCAGCAGCCAGAGAAGCGCTTTTAAGGGTTAAAGGAATTGGTCCCGAGACCGCTGATTCAATTCTACTCTACGCAGGGGAGCACCCTATCTTCGTGGTTGACGCCTACACTCATAGAATTCTATCCCGCCACAACATGGTGCCAGAATCATGCGACTATCAGACTATTCAGGATCTTTTCATGGATAATCTTGATCATGACGCGGCCATGTTCAACCAGTATCACGCCTTGTTGGTAATGACGGCAAAACGGTTCTGCAAAAAGCCTGAACCGCTTTGCAGCGACTGTCCTCTGCAACCGCTGCTCTGAAGCGAAAAGCTAAGCCTGCAGCAAAGAGTCGATCATTTCATCGGCCTCTTCTCTGGTGTAACCGAGACGCAGCAGTTCCTGCCGATATGAGTCAAGTACTTTTTGGGCCTTGAGTGGATTCTTCCTTTTGATATACAATTTGTGCTGCAATGCAACCCTGTCCTCGTCGGAAACGAGCAGTTTGTCAGTCTTTTCTAACAGCCCCAGCGCTTCGTCCAACCGATTGAGTTTTGCCAAAGTAGCGGCCCAGGTGAGACAGACACTGCGCATCGCATGGTAGATCTCATCGAAGTAGTCGGTAGCCTGGTCCCCTTGAAAATAATCGGTTGTGGAAAAGCTCTCCCATTGGCTTATGGCACTGTAGAAGGCGTTACCTGCCTGCCACCAAAGTTCACGTTTGCCCAAACTCAACCCCTGCCGGGCAAGATCTAAAAAGCGGGCGGCGTCGACAGTGGTATTGGTCAATTGTACATAACTTTTCTCAACGCAGATATAGTGGGTGGGATCGTCGACCTTCTCCGCCAAAACTTTTCTCAATCTGCTGATCAGTGTGTAGAATGTCTTACTGGCTTTGTCGGGAGGGCTTTCGGCCCACAAAGCAAATTGCACTTGATCCTGGCTGATGCGAAAATCGGGAGAAGATATTAGCAGGCCGAACAATTCTCGCTGGTGAGTACTGAAATCTTTGAGAGAGAAAAGCTCCTCGCCATTGAGACTGATGGAAAAGGTTCCCAGTACCTTAATTTCAAGCATTGGCAGAGGAACACCCTTGTCGTCAATCGACTGCCGGAGCCTCTGATGGGCAAGCAGTCGGGCGAATTCAGGTTCTATCTTATACTTGACCGCGCGGCTTAACAGCAGGAGCATGGTTCCCGGCTCCCATCCCCAGAAAAAGTCGTAACCGGACTCGTTCATCAATTCGAGCAGGACCTGCAAACGGGCTTTCAACGCCGCCTCATCTTCTCTTTTCATCTCGATGTAGGCGAGATACGCCGCTGCACAGGCCTGGATGTAGGTCGAGGGGATCTCATCAGCAATAGCCAGGGCCTGCTCAAGGCAGTGGTGCCCATCTTCGAAGCGACCAAGATGTGCCAAGACAGCTCCTTTGATGGCTAAGTGATAGCCAACAAAAAAAGGCCCTCCCGCCCTGTTGCGCATCTCGGTAGACAGGTCGATATCATCTATTGCCGTCTGCTCATTGTGTTGTATGGCGTTGATTAGCCCCCGCCATTGCAGTAACTGGCTGGTCATGTGTTCGCTTGAGGCCGTCTTGGAAATAAACATTCCCTGTTCGATAAGATCGAGGGCATCGTTGTGCTTGCCGATGGAGATCAAACCTATGGCAGACCAGACATAGAGATATGGCGCAGCGACTGTTTGCCTGACCACTTCCCGGTCGACCCCTTCGAGCACCAGATCTTTATGATACAAGAAGGCCTGAAAGTGGCCATACATGGAAAGTTCGCAAAGTTGCATGACATGAAGGGTCAAACGATTACTCATACCGACCAGCGGATCGCTGACCAGCGAGTATGATTTTTCGATTTCCATTCTGGCTCTTCTGCCGTCGCCACTGAGCAGACCGATGTAGCCGAGTATGAATCGGCATGCCGCCAGAAAATTCTTGCTGCCGATGCGCTCAGCCAGGTCGCATCCCCGTTTGGCGTAGTAGCGGGCGAGATCCATTTTACCATCGAAAAAACAGAACCCGGCAGCCAGATTCCTGACTACCATGATCGAAATGTCCCGGGGGAGCTTTTTGTGAATCGATTCAAATAGTACCCTTGTTCTATCAAGCAGCTTAGAGCCTTCCAGGTATCGGCCTGAAATGACGAAGTGAAAATAGATGATCTGGGATAGGGTCATGAGTTCCCCGATCTCTTCACTATTTTCGATGAACTTTTCAATGCAGGCGTGAAAATAGGGCAGGGTGGTCTGGGGGTGAAAATCGGTGGTAAGCAGGGCGTGAAAAAAGCTCAACCAGCCATAATCAAGAAGAATTTCTTCCGGGATAGTCTGTAGAATTCCAAGAATAGTGACAGTGCGGTTGGCAGAAATAAGCCTGAGGCCATGCTCCCTTATAACGATTTCCATTCTCTGGTAATCTTCACCGAGCCTTAAAGATTTAAGGGCGCGCTCGATAAGGTCATGCTCGAGGTAGTAATCCGTTGCCGATCGGTAAATGTCGCTGATGACCTGTGGATCCAGCAGCTGACGTCCCTTGGATTGCAGAAATTCCTGAAACAGGTGGTGGAAGCGAAACATCCGGCCAGTATCATCGAGGTGATAGATGAAAAAATTCTGATCGGCGACTTTGCTCAGGTGCGTATCCAGGTTTTCGATGTCGACAAGCTGGTGGGCGAAATCGATGTTGATTTCATCAAGAAAGCTGAGCTTTATGAACGCATCATGAAACATTTCAGGGATCTGGGTGAGAATCTCATCTTGGAAGAAATTGAGCATGAAGCTGTCCAGCCCTTTGCCGAACAGGTCTGGCTTGCGAGTAATGACGTTGTCAGGCTTTACCGATTTCTGGGCGCTGGCGAGGGGGCCGGCAGCGAGAATAATCCCCATTATCCAGCCATTGGTGATGTCTAGAATCTGTTCGGCTTCGCTGCGGGCAATTTCTGAGCCGAGAACGGTGCTGTACAAGCACTCGATATCCCTGAGCTTAAGGGCAAGATCGTCACTGTCCAGATAGATCACGTAGGGATTCTTACGAATTGCTCTGGCCTCAAGTGAAAGCGGGTGTCTGCTCACCAGGATGTAGTGCAGGTTTGGGGGTGAGGTGTCGATCAGGTAGTCGAGCAGCTGGTTGGTGAGCTGCGCCTCACTGATCAGATGGAGATCATCGAGTACCAGAAAAACATTGGATTGCATTGCTGTATCTATGTCATTGAGCAGTATATTGGCACACCCTTGCAGGTCCATGGGCCCAATTTGCCCGTTATCCAGTATGGCTTCCAGTTGCGGCGACTTGAAGTGCTCGAATTTTCTTGAGAAGGCCAGGTTCAGAGCACCAAGTAGCACAACGGGATCACTGTCTTCGGTACCGACCTGATACCAGATGTAGGGGGTTCCATCCTGCTCCAGAAATTGATAGACAAGTGTCGTCTTGCCCTGACCGGCCTGGGCCTCGATTATTATGATCCGACCGGAGAAATCAGTTGCGCCGGTTCGGTCGCTGATGATTGAGTGACGGTCTATGGACTGAGACGGGTTGATGTGGGGAGGGTAAAACTTGTTTGCGGCAATGGACTGCTGAATCGAGTCACTGATAGCTGTGGTCATGGTGGATCGAACTCCCTTGTTGATTTAATCTTCTTAGTAGTCTGATACCAGAGAAACTGACGACATATGCCCCGTATTATATTGGCCTCCTTTGACGATAATCTTACACGGCCTAAAAATTGTCTGATATTTCTCATCCAGTAGTGCTGGCTTTTCTCGTCCAGAAAATCAATTTTCAGCAAGGCCTCCTGCACATGACGGTACATTCCCTCGAGTTGAAACGTGGATGCATATTCGGGCTCGGCTGGTTCTTCCCTGCTTTGTTCAACGATGGCGTAATAGAGTTCATAGCAGTGGATTGCCACAGCCTGGGCAAGATTGAGAGAGGCGAATGCTGCCGTGGGTATGCAGGAGGTATATTGACAGTACTTCAGATCATCGTTGGTCAGCCCCCTATCCTCAGGGCCGAACAGAAAGGCAATTTTATTATGGGCGAGCAGCGGCAGGATATCCTCGATAATGTCGCGTGGCGGCCGTTCAACCGTCCTTTTTCTGCCAAGTCTGGCGGTAGTCCCCACGACGATACTGAAGGGCGCCAAGGCGTCTTCAAGTCGGTCATACCGCTCCATGTTGTCTATGAGATGTACCGCCTTGTGCGTGGCCATTTTGGCCATGTCTTCATGATTGGGTTTCTCTTCTCTGACGAGAATCAGTCCGGATATACCCATATTGAAGCACATGCGGGCTGCAGCTCCTATATTTTCGGCGTATTTAGGGCGTTTAAGGACAACGGACAGGTTGGCGAGCATGGTGTTGGAGTCGATCATGGTCAATTAATAGAAAAGAAGAAGGGGTTGCCAGATTCACTGGCAACCCCTTGGCATGATTATGGGTAAAGCTATTTTGGTGGCAATGAATCAGTTTTTCTGGCTCGTGTCCTCCAGCGATATCCTGCTTATTTTTTCATACTCTTCCGCCTGTTTGTCTGGAGTCGACGGCATCAGTCGCTTGAGTAGCGGTACCACCCCTTTTTCTGATTTCTCGAATAATCCTTCTGCCTCCTTGAGAGTGATTTGCCAGGCTGGGGCAAATCCCGGTGCCTTCTCGAACATGATGTCCAGGGCCGTCTGATAGATGAAGTACTGACGTATTTCTTTGCGACCCGGCTTCTGGTTAAGCGATTGGACAGTGATCCTGAGGTTGTCACGTTCCTGCTTGAGCTTCTCCAGTTCGGATTTGCGGCGTTCATTTTCACTCGAGTCAATTTCAAGCTTGGTATGCAGATGGGAACGCAGCCGGTTAACTTCTTTGCTCAGTTCGTTGCGCCGAATGAAGCCGCGGATATAAATGATGACGCAAAATAAAAGCCCTAGTGCAAGTCCTTTGGCAAAGGGATTGGAGATTACTGCCATGAACCAGCTAGTGGTTTGTTCCATTATCCTTCCTCCCGGTATCTGGGTGATGTACGACGTATAGACAGGTTAGCACTGATGACAACTGGACTAAATATGCCAAAAATTGGGTCCAAGTCAAGAAACAAAAAGCATGGGATGATACTTTGCTAAATATTGTTAACGCCCAGAACCTTTCATTCCGACAGCTAAGGCGTCGAGGGGACGCAATAACGCTTAGACCAGACCGCTACCGGATTCAAAGCTAACTGGTGGGCGCGAAGTAAATTTTCTGGCTAAGCACATCCACCTCTGTGAGCTCCACTTCGATGATATCGCCAATTTGAAGTACTTTGCCGGTTATGTCGCCGACCAGTCGATAGCGTTTCCAGTCGTGCAGGTAGTAATCGTCGGTAAGACTACTGAGGTGCACGACCCCACTCACAAACTGATCAATCAGATCAACGAAAAAGATGGTATCGGAAATGAATGAGATTATTGCCTTGAATCGCTCTCCTACACGCGGTTCCATAAATCTGCATTTAAGTCGCTCCGCCATCTCTCTTTCCGCCGAAATCCCATTACGCTCACGTTCTGACAAGTGTAATCCAGCTTCCTTCAGAGAGCGACCGCGAACTGGAGGAAGCTTCTTTGACGACTTGTCTTCAGCGAGCAAAAAGGCAGCGAGCAGCCGGTGCACAATCAGATCGGCATAGCGCCTTATCGGAGAAGTGAAGTGGGTATAATTGGGGGCTCCAAGACCGAAGTGACCCGCGTTGTCCGGACTGTAGCGGGCCTGCTGCAGGGTTCTGAGAAGCAGGCTGTTGAGAATGAATTCCTTCGGGGTGCCTGCAACCTGGGTGACCAGACTGTTGTACCATTGCGGCGTTGGTTCTGCCCCCTCAGGTTCTAGTCCGAAGGCCTGGGCGATGGAACCAAATTCCTTGACTTTGTCAGGATCAGGCTTTTCGTGAATGCGATAGAGTAACTCATTGCCGCGTTCTGCAAACGTTTCTGCCACCGCCATATTTGCGGCCAGCATGAATTCTTCGATGAGCTGATTGGCAAAGCTTCTCTGTTTAGCTTCGATGGTCGCAACGCTGCCATTTTCATCGAGCTGAATTTCCGCCTCGGTAATGGTGAGTGCCACGCTGCCTCGTTTCATTCTCTGACGCTGTAGCGCTTCGGCAAGTTTCGTGGCCCATTTCAACGGGGTCAAATAAGGTTTGAAGTGGCGCCGAATCTCCTCGTCTCTATCGACGATGATCTTCTTTATGGTTTTATAGGTAAAACGTTTGCTGGATCTAATGATCGATCTGCAGAACCGTTTGCCCAACACCACTCCCTGACGATCGAAGTCGAGCACTGCGGTCACAGTTAACCGGTCTTTCTCGGGTATCAGGCTGCAGAGGTTGTTACTCAGTTCTTCAGGCAGCATCGGCAGAACAGCATTCGGGAAGTAGATGGATGTTCCCCGTTCGTACGCTTCTGCGTCAAGAAAACTGCCGGGTTTCACGTATGCAGCCACATCGGCGATTGACACATAAAGTCGGTAGCCGTTCGACAATTGTACCACCCCGACGGCATCGTCGAAATCTTTGGCGTCTTCGCCGTCAATGGTGTAGTGCAGCACATCTCGCAGGTCTTCACGACTCGCTGTACCTGGATTAGCTTCAACCTGCTTGGCTTCTCGAAGAGCCTCCGGGCTGAATGTCGTTGGCAGACCGTACTTCTCGACTATCATCCTGATCTGCACTTCCAGACGATGCGGATTGCCGAGAACCTCTGCGATTTGGCCATGAACTTGTGATGGCGAAGAGCTGTCCGATTCGAGACTGACGATCACTGCGTCCCCATCGTCAAGTTTGGTATCCGAGTGCGGCAGACTATCGAGCACCACGTGAAAGGGGAAGCGGGGATCTTCGGGGTACACCACCAAGCGACTACCCTCCTGATAGTAAAATCCTGTCAAATTCTGGGATCCTCGCTCGATGATGCCGAGTACTTCCCCCTCGGGGTTCCTGCGGTGGTTTTTGGTATTCACCAGAATTAGGATTTTGTCCCCATGACGGGCTGAGAGTAGTCCGGAGCGTGAGATATAGGGATCTTCGAGCTTCTCTCTTTTTTTTCCGACTGGACGGAGATCAGTGGCAAAACCGAACCCCGCCGGTTTCATTTCCAGAAATCCGGTGTAATAGGTGGCTGCCCGATTGAGTGTCAGCCTGCTCTTACCCTTACTTTTTGCAAGACCTCGACTCAGCAGGTTGGTAATCTCATCATTAATTTCGGAGCTAGAGTATCCCTGCTGCTGACTTTGTTTCAGAAGATCTTTTCTTCCCAGAGGTTCCTGGGCTTCGAAAAGGGAGAAGAGGATATGGCGGCCGAGCACTGAGAGTCTGCCGTTTTTTGAACGGGCGCGGCCTCGTGAGCTGTGTTTATTTTTTTGTTGTCTTGCCATTGAATTGATGTGGAAAAGATGTGGAAAACCGAATATCCCGCAATTAACCTCTAGAGAGTTTTGATCCTGATAAGAACCGGTGGGGATACCATTACAGCAGCTTTTGAAAGCACAGTGGAAAAGGACAGTTCTCTAATGGTGATTACCATCCAGGCGCATCTGTTCTCGTGTACGCTGGAAATGAGGTTTTGCCACCTAGCAAGGCGTTGGACCAGGTTGATTTTCCATTTAAAACAGTGTATTGCCTTTATCCTGCGGGGCCTTAATGTAACACAAAAGAATCGTTCCGAACATGAAAAGTGTACAAGCTGGCTGCTTCGACACGCCAAGGTATCGAATCCATGACCAGAATCCCGTTTGATCTTGAGCTCTACCGCAACCAGATGCGGACTTACATTAGCGGTCGGCCGTATGAGCAAGTCTTCTGGGATTCACTCGATTTTGCCACCGAGGCTCATGACGACCAGTGGCGCCGCTCCGGAGACGCCTACATTCTGCATCCATGTTCTGTTGCTAAAATCCTTGCCGAGGAGATGGATATAACCGATCCGGAAATTCTAGCCGCTGCACTTCTGCACGATACCATCGAGGATGTCGAGGAAGTCACCCCTGAAGTTGTGGGCCTGAAATTCGGCAGCTATGTACAGGCTATAGTCGAAGGATGTACAAAGGTAACCCACCGTTCGGTTGATCGGCAGACCCAGAGAAGTCTGGCCCATCGCAAGATTTTTTCCGGTGCGGCGCTGCGGCCCGAGGTAATGCTCGTAAAACTGGCCGATCGCTTGCATAATCTCAGGACCCTGAAGGCTATGCCGAGGAACAAGCGTCAGCGTATTGCCGATGAAACGCTGGATATTTATGCTCCGCTTGCCACTGTCTTTGGTCTTTTTAACATGAAACGGGAAATGTACAATCTGGCATTGTCCTATAAATTTCCCAAGCAGGGCACCAAGCTAAGCAACTTCATCAGGCAGCTCGCCGCTTCTCAGGAATCCCTTCAGATTGTTGAACAGATAAGAATTGCAGCCAAAGATGCCGAATTGAAATGCGACGTATCGAGAAGGATAAAAGATCTCTGGGCCTATTACGATACCGCCCACAAGATTTTGCTCCAGCAGATCGAGACTCCGGTGGAAGTTATCATTCTCGTTTCTTCAATCCCTGACTGCTACAGGGCTCTTGGAGTGGTCAATCAAACTTTCAGACCAATTCCCAGGACGATCAGAGATTTTATCGCCAACCCAAAGCCGACGGGCTATCAGGGACTTCATGCCAGGGCAATAATCGGAGGGCAGCGCTATCTTTTCAAGATCAGGACCAGCAAGATGGCGCGCAAAGCACAGCGAGGCGTATTCCGCAACTGGAGTTCAAAAAGTGGAAAACAGGGTCAATTTATCGTAGAACTCAAGGAAATGCTTGACATAATCGGCTCCGAGGACATCGTCAGTTACCGTGATCTCATAGCGGCCGGCGGCAGCAAGGAGATCTATACCTACACTCCACAAGGGGACTTGATCTGCCTGCCGACCAACTCCATTGTTCTGGATTTCGCTTTTCGGGTGCACACCGAGATAGGCCATACCTGTGTCCAGGCTCTGATACGCAACGAAAGAGTGGATCCCGACTACAGACTCAAAGATGGACAGATGGTGAAGATCATCAGATCCAAGCAAAAAGTCGCTTTTCCCCAAGAGATGCTCACCCTTTGCCAGACCCCGAAGGCAAGGGCTGAACTGTCGAGAAGTTTCCGTCTCAGAGGGCAGAGGGTGGCAAAGGAAATCGGCGAGGCGACCCTGCAGCAGGAAATGTTGCGGTACGGTTTACCGCGCGACCTGCTGGACAGCAAAGATATATCCAAGGTCGTGGAATCATTTTCGCTCAAGGACAAAAGTGCGTTATATAGCCAAATAGGATCGGGTAGAATCAGATTACCTGAGGTGATCGAAAGAATACGCAAACTTCTCTTCGGCGGTGCTTCCTTTCTGGTCAAACCCACTGGCGAGTTCAACAAGATAAAGCTCAACACCCTCGATCCGGTGTTTATTAAACTCTCCTCCTGCTGTAAACCCAACCCGACCGAAAAGATGAATTGTGCGTTGCTGACCGAAAAAGCACTCTCCGTCCACCATAAAAATTGCGAGCGGCTGCACCAGATAAAGTTTCAGAGAGAAGATGCGGTGGATATCAGCTGGGAGCGCTCCACACCGATAAACAAGCCGCAATCCATTTTGTTTGTGCAGTGTACCAGAGAAGAAGCCCTGACAGCGGCTGGTTCGGCTCCGAACCAGATGAAAATGATCGACATCTCACGGTTGGTGAACATTACTAATAACCGTCAGGAGTGGCTCCTGAAATTCGAGGTCACGGACCTCAGCGGTTTGCAGAAAGTTTTGCGCCATTTCGACAAGACCAATCTCGATTACGAATTCTATCTGGATTTCTAATGGTCGCCCCTCGGGCTGCTAACCGTTCTCCCCCATTTCGTTTTTACGATAGTTGCTCAGTACCGTTGAGAGCATGTCGGGCAGATCATTTTTTTGTCTGGAACTGCGGTGCAGCTGTTTGACGGTTTTATCCAGGGTCAGCACCTCGCCGAGGAATACATGCCTGAGAATCAGGGAGATAAGACGGGTAATGGTCGTCAGGTTGGAAATCCTGGACTGCAGGTGCTGGTCGCGGTCAAAAGCGGTGGAGGCAAAAATTTCCACCGGGTCCCCCTCCATTTCGCTGACCGACACGTACCAGGTGTTCTGTTCCCGGTCCCGGGTTCGATATCGAACCGCATCAAGAACGTCTGGCAACTCCCTGGGATTTTGCTCATCCGTGTCACTCCGCTCGAATTCGCTTCCCGTCAGTTTTGCCAGTTTTATAGCCAGATCGGGCTGATTACTTAGTACTTCAGCCACCTGGCAGCAGGAGGGACAGAACTCATTGCCGTTCTTCTCCGTGAGTAAAGCGGACGTGCCGCAGCCGTCGCAGAGTTCCATATCAGCATTTTTTTTCATGGGGCCAGACTCCGGTATGATGTTCAGAAGTGATGTACTCTTTTAACAATCGCTGGAATTCTTCGCCCGATATTTCACGCGCACCCAGAGATATGAGGTGATCAGTGGTCATCTGGCAATCGATCATTTGGTACCCCTGTGATTTAAGAAAATTGACCAGATGAATCAAGGCTAATTTTGAACAATTCGGCTTGCCTGAAAACATTGATTCTCCGAAGAAGACTTTCCCCAGCGCGAGCCCGTAAAGACCTCCCACAAGTTCGCTGTCTTGCCAGCACTCGACGGAGTGAGCGATCTGTTTTTGGTGGAGTTCTTTATAGGCTGAGATCATCTCCCTGGTGATCCAGGTCCCTTCATTTTCTCTTCTCGGGACTGAAGCACAAGCTTCAATAACTTTGTCAAAAGCCTTGTTGATGGTCATAGTGAAGGTATTGTTGTTCCAATAGCGGTTTAGACGTTTTGATACTTTCAACTCCTCGGGCACCAGAATAAGACGAGGAGAAGTGAACCACCAGAGGATTGGATCACCTTCGGAAAACCAGGGAAATATCCCGTGTCGATAGGCGGCGATCAGCCTGGACGTGGTGAGATCACCACCCACCGCCAGCAGGCCGTTAGGCTCCGCCAGATTCGGGTGGGGAAACACGTGCTCTTTGATCAGTTTAAATACTGGCATGGATGATATAGGTGAGACCGTTTTATCTTAACCTGAAGTTAATCATGAAAAATATTGGTAAAAGGAATTACTAAACGCAGCACATAGAGGTGGAACCTAGAGCACTGCTGGGATGTGGCTGCAATAACCATTAATAACTCAATGTGGAGCTGGACTGAGAGGGCATAAGGCGACTTAAAATAGTAGGGCTGCGCCAATCAAAGACTTGAAAAATAAGTAGCAATCCCATTAATATTAAACTTTTAGAGGCGGTAAATTTGCCGGTTCCTAAAGCTCAGACAGAATTAACCAGCGATGATGGTTTCAATTATTCTCTGGGGGCTGCTGAAACTTATTTATAAAATTAGCAACTGCCGCTGACCCAACACCATTATTTTTTTGCGAAAAAGCATCTTTATGTTACAAGTCTTCTGTGCTAACAGATCGGGGAACTGATATTATAATTATTCTCTCTAAACAACGTTAAACAGTATGCAAACAAACCGACAACCCTTTCACGATACTATAGACACCGCCATATTCTATGGAGGCGGTTCGCGAAGGGAGATTGTTGATGATATAAAAGCTGCGTTTGCGGACGAGGCCGAACTGCTCACTCTGGCCGGCACGGACGGATCCGGGAAGACCATGATCTGCAGGGTGGTCGAGCTGGAACTGCAGGGAAGTGCGGAGATACTGTTTTTCGAGCAGGGTGCAGAATCTTTTGATGAAGTGGTTAACCGCATCGCTGCCCATGTGGAGCTCGAGGAAAGTGATCAGATATCGGATAGAAACGATCGTCTGGAAAAATCGGTTGAGATTTTACATCAGCAGGATCGTCGGTTGATCCTTATTCTGGACGGGGCGGAAAAGATTTTTCTGGCGACTCTGGAAAGAATCAGGAGGATGCTCGACCAGGTAAATGGTTCAAGAGTATCAATACAATTGCTTATCAGTGGACGGCCGCTTTTTTCGTTAAATTATAAGCAACTCGCGATCATCAACTTCAAAGTGGTCAAGGAACAGCACTTCAGCCTCGACCCGCTTGACGGCAAGGCCACACATCTCTACCTCAACCATTGTCTCGATCAATCAGACACAGAAGAGCAAAAAAGATTTTCCCTGTCCCAGGCAGAGGAAATTGCCGATATCGCCCGGGGAAACTTCAAACTCATCAATCAGTTGGCGAGGAAACTTCTCGATCTGAAACGGTTGGCCAGCGAGAAAGGGGAGGCCGTTGAAGATGAGTACCATGATGGAGCGGATCTGCCTGGCGCATCTTCACGGCTGACGACCGGACTGGCCAATGTCGATCTGGATTTTCTCAAAGTTCCGAAGATAGGGCTGCGCTGGTATGCTGTCGGCGGCGGTATTGTCGTTCTCGTGCTTCTCATTGCACTGCTTCGGGGTGGGGGAGAAGAGGATACTGCCGGAACGCTTCCTGGAGCTGAAAATGTCCCCGATCTCACCCTCGAGAAGGTGGAGCCGGATCCAATAGAAATTCCAGAACCTTCAAGGCCGGTGGAACCACTGCAGCCGCCTTCGCCAGGAGTTGCGCCCGAAGAACTACAGCCTGCGGTCGCAGAGGACCTACCGCCGGATACCGTGCCTGAACCAACAGAGCAAACTCAGGAACCTTTGGTCGAGGCAGCACGTGAAACTCAGACCGAAACCACCCTTGAAACTTCTCCGAAAGAAACAGAGACGATTGTACAGCAAGGACCGCCGCCTCAGTCGACGCCAGATTCTGAGAACGTAAATGGTCGGACGGACAGTCAAATAGTGGAAGTGGTAAGGTCTGTCGAAGAGAAGGAGGAAACACTCAGGACAGAGGAGACTGTGGTAGAGACTTCAGAGGAGAGGGGCGTCGCTGAAATTGGTCCGGTTGAAGAGAATATAATCAAGGCACCAGTGAGTGCGCCTGTTGATGGACCGGCAGAAATTAATGAAAAATCTACGGCGACTCCGAATCTTGTCAAACAATCGGGAGAATTTCAAACGCAGCCTTCGGACGATTCTGTCACTGTTCCGAAGCTGTCTGTC
This sequence comes from Desulfofustis sp., assembly GCA_013042475.1. Lineage (GTDB taxonomy): Bacteria > Desulfobacterota > Desulfobulbia > Desulfobulbales > Desulfocapsaceae > JABDQA01. Next base: position 43,888 of record JABDQA010000111.1, on the reverse strand, counting down.
CTGCCGAAGAAGATTCCAACCACCGAGTCAACCCCCGCCTCGGTGGTCACCCTCAAACAAGAGAGCAAGTTACGGCCGGCCCAGCCAGCCGCTCCCACAGTCGATACATCGCCCCCTCGGCCCCCGGTCGGGGGTGAGCCTGAAACGAAAAACATACTCCCCGAATCGCCGCCGGAGCAGGTCGCCTCCATCGATCAGTCTGATGAAGAAGTTGTCGCCTCGCCGGTAGTCAGGCCGACCGCACCAGTGCAGGTAAAAGATTCCAGTGTCTATTATGCCCAGCGGCTGGCTGCCGGTTCCCGTTGGCTGGTTGGTGGGAGCAGAGAAAAATATACAGTGCAGTTAATGGTCCTGAGTTCCGATGACGCTCAGCAGAATGTTCGCTACATGCTCTCAGAAGAGAGCTACCAGCCGGTTATGGATAAGCTCTACATACTGAAAAAACTGGGGCAACCGCAAACAGTAATGCTTTATTGGGGTGAGTTCGACACACCAGCAGAAGCCCGCGAGGCAAGAAATCAACTACCCAGTTTCCTGAGCCGACTCGAACCCTTCGAAATTCCCGTCAAGGATGCGGTGGCTAAAGCCCGAGCCGGTCAATAGTTTACATCCTTGCCGGAGCAGATTTGCTCAATGCAGAATCTATTGCTAAACGATTCAACCTATCAGACCATTTCTACCAGGGCCGGCGGCAGTGAATCCTGGTTCCCATCATTACGCTTTTACCCTCGTTTTCTGAGCGTGGTCTGCCAATCGGCGATTTTTGCCAAACGTGGCAAGTATACCAATGAGGTGTGGCAGAAACACTCGATAAAAGTATTACGTGCTCTGGAGAAAGTAGGGGTCGATATTGGCGTAACCGGGCTCGAGCATGCGAAAGCTGTCGATGGCCCTGTTATTTTCGTTGGTAATCACCTGAGCGTTATGGAAACGGTGGTCCTGCCGTCCTGGATTCTTTCCCATAAACCTTTTACCTACGTGATAAAGCAGAGTCTGCTCGAAGTGCCGATATTCAAACACGTGATGAGTTCGCTTGACCCCATCGCGGTCACGCGAACAAACCCGCGTCTGGACCTCAAAATAGTATTGGAACAGGGGGTTGAGCGAGTCAAGCAGGGACTATCGATCATGGTTTTTCCACAGACCACGAGGACACCGTTCAATCCTGAACAGTTCAGTACCATAGGGGTCAAACTCGCCCGCAAGGCCGGAGTTCCTATAATTCCGCTGGCGCTGCGCACCGACGCCTGGCAAAACGGTAAAATTGCCAAAGATTTTGGAAAAATTGTGCCTTCCCGCAAAGTATTTTTCGCCTTTGGAGAACCACTTGTCGTCACGGGTAAAGGAAGCGAGGAGCAGCTGAAGATTATCGACTTTATTGAGACCAGCCTCGCTGCCTGGGAGTAGGAGCGAACCTTTTTAATAAGAAATACCTAGGCGCTTCAACAGCGATACCAGGTCGCGCTGATCAAGACGTTTCAGACCTACTTCCTGGGCGTGGTCGAGTGCCTCTGAATAATGTTCGTGGCTTATGGTCGACTGCAGTTCTGCAAAAGAGTCTGGAGTTCCGCAGGGGCGGTATTGGTCCATCACATTTACATAGGTGTCGGTCGATATATTTCGGGCGATAAACCCCAGAATTGCTTTTGTTTCCTCTAGCCCGCCAGGCATCAGCAGATGCCTTATCAGCAGCCCCTGCTGGGCAACCCCGTCCTGATCAATCTGTAGATCACCGACCTGCCGGTGCATTTCCCTGACCGCTTTTTGACTGACCTCAGGGTAGTCGGGGGCATCTGCATACTTCCGGCCGGTTTCGTTCTCCCAGAATTTGAAGTCAGGCATGTAGATGTCGATCACACCGTCGAGCAAATCCAGGGTAGCTATCGAGTCATAGCCGCTGCTGTTATAGACCAGCGGTAGAGTAAGTCCGTTTTCGTAGGCCGTAATGAGGGCCGCCATGATCTGGGGAACAACATGGCTGGGGGTGACAAAATTGATATTGTGACAGCCGCGGGACTGGAGGTCAAGCATTATCGCCGCAAAGTGTTCAGCGTCGACTTGGCTCCCGGCAGAAGGATGATGGCTGATATCATAATTCTGGCAAAAACAACAACCCAGACTGCAGCCTGAATGAAAAATGGTGCCCGAACCGTGGCTGCCTACCAGAGGCTGCTCCTCTCCAAAGTGGGGATTGTAACTGGCAATCACCGCCTTTTCAGCAGTCCCGCATCTGCCGGTCTCGCCCTCGAGCCGGTTCACCCGACAATTTCTCGGGCAGAGGGTGCAATCACTCAGGGCGTCATGGGCTCGTTCGACCCTTTTGGCGAGGATTCCTGAGTGGAAGAGCCGTAACCCTTTTGTCTGCATCGATTTCAGTCTCAGGGAATAGTAATGGTGCCCTGGATGCGATCGAGCTCCGAGAGGCTCTGGGCGTAGACGACCTTCGATCGGTTCTCGGTGGACAAAGCCCGGGCATAATCCTGTTGGGCGATGAGCACATCGAGTGTGGTCGACCGGCCAGCTTCGAACTTGATCTGCTCTGCTTCGAGTCGTTTTCTTGTTGCTACCGAGGTCTTGCGGGTAGCTTCAATAGCCTTGAGGGCCAGTTCCACATCCCGTACGGTAACTCGAACGGTCCGGGTAATTTCCTGTTTCAGCAATTCCATGCTGGTTTTGGACTTGTTGTGGGCTGCCAAGGCTTGACGATACTGGCCCTCGGCCAGAGAGTTGTCCAGTGGCCGGGAAAAGGTAAGAGCGAGCTGCCAGTTGGTATCGCTGTCGGATACCGAGTTATCAAGGGCCGAGGAGTAGTCTTCAGCCCGCCCCCCAAAGCCAAGCGAGCCAAGGATATCGAGCGCAGGTTTTCTGTCGTTGTCAGCTTTTTCAAGCTGATACTGCAAGGCTTTTACCTGAAGAGAGGCGGCCTGAAGGTCGGGACGGTTGGCCATGGCATTCTCATAGACCTGTCGGATCTCTGGATACACCGGATCTGTAGTTGGCTTGTCCACCGTATTGAATGGGATCAGCCAGTTCTCGGTATTCATCAGCAGTTTCAAATTGTCCTCGGCAAAACCTATCTCCCGTTCCCCCGTGATCAGGTCCTGTTCCCTCAGGGCAACCTCTGATTCGGGCTGAAAGAGATCGATCTCAGCCAGTTGTCCAGCCTCAATCTTGGCGGCCGTCTCATCCCTCAGCTTCTCTGCCAGAGTCAATGACAGCTGGATCACTTCCAGGTTCTGGCGGGCGAAAACCAGCTCCCAATAGGCCTGCTTGACCTGGGCGGCAAGATCAGCCGCTTCACTATCCACCAGAAACGAAGATGCCTCCAGCTGAGTCCTGGCGCTGTTCAGATCGGCAAGCTGAGCCTTTTTACCAAATCCCTTTAACAGCGGTTGCCGCAAATCCAGCGTCAGGTCCGTACTGTAGACCGGATCGAAGAAATAAATGTCGGAGTCGGTGTCGAGATTGCCGTTATTCCAGTTCAGTCCGACTTCCGTGCCTGGGGTGAACCGTTTCTCTACCCCGGCTTTGAAGCCTGCGGTTCTTTCTTCGTTGCCTTCGATAGCTGTCACCGGTTCCTCGTCCTTTTCCCCGGCCCCGACTTCACCGCTGAGCTGGTAATCAAATGCGCCTTCAGCAGCCAGGGCTGCGCCTTCAGCACTTACCACGTCTTCCTGGCTGAGCCTTAGGCCCAAATTTTTCAGCAGAGCAGTCTGTACCGCCTCAGCCAGGCTGAGATCGATGTTTTGCTGCTCGGCTCTTGAGACAGCAGCGTGTGCAGAGAGCAGCAGACAAAAACCAAGGGTTGTCAGAATTGATAACGGGCGCATTATTTGGGTTCCTTTGGAGTTAGGGGTTCTCCGGCCAGATAAGGATAAGGTTTCCAGTACAGTTCTCTGATTCTGTCGGCTATCCGCTGCCTGAAATCAGAAGCCTGCTCCAGTAAATAATAGAGTGTTGGCACTACAATCAGAGTCAGAAAGGTGGCTACCATCAGACCGAAAATGACGACCACAGCCATCGAGCGCCACCACTGGCTCGACTCGCTGACCCAGGAGATCGACATGGTGTGGAAATCGAACGATACCCCGGTCACCATGGGAATCAACCCTAAAATGGTGGTCACGGCGGTGAGCAGAACCGGCCGCAGTCGGGTGGCCCCGGCGGAGATGACGGCGTCACGAAGTTGGTAGCCCCGGGTACGCAATTTGTTGGTGTAGTCGATAAGGACGATGGCGTTGTTCACCACAACCCCGGCCAGGGAAATGACCCCTACACCAGTCATGATGATGCCGAATGGCTGGCGGAACAGGGCCAGCCCCAGAAAGGCGCCCCCCAGCGACAGAATGACCGAGGTCATGATGATAAAGGGCTGGGTCACTGAGTTGAACATGGAAACCAGAATCAGGAAAATAAGCAGCAGGGCAACCATGAAGGCCTTGGTCAGAAAATCCTCTGATTCTTGCTGGAATTCAAATTCACCGGTAAATTTGACGCTGTACCCCGGAGGCATGGGGAACTGGCTCAGGAACTTCTCGGCTTCAGCACGAGCCACGGGCCCGGGTATTTTGGTCTCGTCGACGTTGGCCTTGACGGTGACCACCCGCTCGTTGTTGATCCGGTTGATATCGCCGATGGAGCCGGCAAAGGTTATTTCCGCTACGGTTGACAGCGGCACCAATTCGCCCGACGGCGTCGGCAACATGAGTTCGTTGAGAATATCCACCGCTTTACGGTCGGACTCCTTGAGCTGTACGGTAATGTCGTAGTCGTCATCGCCCTCCCGGAAGGAGGAGACCTCCAGACCGTTGTAGGCACTTTTCAGCGCGAAGCCGATCATATTGGTGGTCATTCCAAAGAGCGCCGCCTTCTGTCTGTCGACCACCACCTGGACCGAGGGAATTCCCTCGACGAAATCATCCCTGATGTCTTCGACATGGGGAATGGCGGCCAGAACGTCTTTGATCTTTTTGGCTATTTCCCCAAGAATCTGGAAATTTTCCCCGGCAATTTCAATGTTGATCGGGGCGCCCGTCGGCGGACCTTCCTCTTCGCTGGCGATGGTGATTTCTCCGCCCGGTATGTATTTGATCCGTTGACGAATTTCCTCCACATCATCATGCGAGGAGTTGACGCGGTCCTTGAGGTCGAGAAAACGGACACCGATGTGATTTGGCGTGTTGGCCGAAAATGACGAACCTCCGCCAGAGCTTACAGTACCCCTGGTGTAGATCGATTCGATATTGGCGATATCGCTGGGGCCTGTTAACGATTCACCGCCTGCTGTTTCATGCACTTTTCCGTTCAGTGCCGTGAGCGGGGTCATCTGCTGATCCACCGGACTGCCGTCAATTCCTCTTTCAACGCCGCTTATGGAGTATTCGACCCGCTTGGTTATTTTATCTATATAGTCAATATCCGCGCCTTCAGGAACGTCGATATTCACGTAAATACCCTTGGGATCAATTTCCGGGAAGAACTCCACCGGCTTTTTCAGGCCGACCACAATCAGCCAGCCCTGAAACATCAGAATGAGCACGCAGAAGGCGATACCGATAACGGTGAACGGCATGCGCAGCGCCCCAGACAGGGACCTGGTATATCTGGTCAGCAGGAAGCCTCTGATCTCGGCCGGTTTGTTGACGGCCTCAGACATGTCCTCCAGGCTGAAGGCCGTGGCGGTATTTTTGGGATTTTTCAGCTTCATGAACAGAGAGACCATAGCCGGGTTGATCACCATTGCCACAAACAGGCTGGATGCGAGGGTGATGATCAGGGTCAGCGGCATATAGCCCATGAACTCGCCCATGATGCCGGGCCAAAAGAGCATCGGGGAAAAGGCGGCCAGGGTGGTCAAAGTCGATCCCATGACCGGATACGCCACTTCCGAGGTGGCCTTCATGGCCGCTTCCACCCGGGAGGCGCCCTGCTCCATGAAGCGATAGGAATTTTCGACAATAACGATGGCGTTGTCGACCAGCATGCCCAGGGCCAGAGTCAGACTGAACAGCACCACCATGTTGAGGGTTATGCCCAGGAGGTAAAGTATCGAAAAGGAGAGCAGCATCGAAAAGGGAATGGCGAGGCTGACCAGCAGGGCGTTGCGAATTCCCATGACTAAAAAGATAACGATCAGCACCAGCACCAGTCCGCTAAGGATGTTGTTCTCCAGGTCGGCGACCAGGTTCTTGATATCGGTCGATTTGTCCATGACTTTGGTGATTTCGGTGCCGTTTGGCCAGCTGACCTGTGCTCCCTCTATGATGTCGTCCACCGCATCGCTGATCCGGATGATATTCTCACCGGTCCGCTTCTTCACCGAAATATTGACCGCATCTCTGCCGTTGAGCCTCGAGCGCGATACTTCCTCTTTAAAATCGTCGACCACGTTGGCCACGTCTTTGAGGTAGACAGGGGCGCCCTGGTAGGTCGTGAGCACCAGACCGAAGATCTCTTCGGGAGTGGTAAACTCCCCCGGTACCCGCAGCTGAAAACGGCCGCTACCCAGACGGATGGCGCCGCCCGAGGTGTTCTGATTCTCGCCGTAGAGAATGCGCTGGAAATCATCGATGGACAGGCCGTAATGAGCCAGTTTCTGTGATTCTATTTCGACCCTGATTTCCCGCTCCAGGCCGCCGGTCACGTCGACTTCCAGTACGCCGGTGATCGCCTCGATATCATCCTGGAGGTCGTCGGCGATCTTTTTCAGACACGGAAGTCCACAGGTACCGGACAGGGAGAACACGGCGATGGGCATCTCAGAAAAGTTGACTTCGAAAACAGTGGGGTCGTCCTCGAGATCGGTCGGCAGTTCACCGAGCGCCTCGTCGACCTTGTCCTTGACGTCCTGCAGGGCCTGGTCGATGTCGGTGCCGGTGATGAATTCGATATTGATCGAACTCAGCCCCTCGGAACTCACCGATTGGATCTTCTTAACACCATCGAGGCCTTTGAGCTTTTTTTCGATCTCGATGGTAATCGCCGTCTCCATATCGGTGGGCGACACCCCCCGGTAGCTGGTAGATACGAAGACGTTGGGGATGGTGATGTCCGGCTCGCTCTCACGCGGCAGGACCATGTAGGAATACACACCTACGATGATGAGCAGCAGCGCCAGCACGAGCACCGTCGTGCTTTTCCTTACCGCGGTATCGGAAATTATCATAGCGCGTAGGCCTCCAGATCGGTGAGCGTTTTCACAACCTTGACTTTGCGGCCGTCTTCGACGTCTCGATGTCCCTCGACCACGACGTGGTCGCCGGGTTCGAGACCGTCGGTGATTTCGACCATCCACTCTTCCATTATGCCGGTTGTCACGTTGCGTTTTTCCGCCACCCCGTCTCTTTCAACGAAGACATACTGCTCGTTGTTGCGCGATATGATTGAGTAGAAGGGGATAGAAAGAGCCTTATCTCTGCTTTGCTTGACGAGATCGGCACGGGCGAACATTCCCGGTAGAATCTTGTGGTCGGGGTTGTCTATTTCCAATTCCAGCCGGTAGAGCCGGGCCAGTGTTTCCGGGGAACTCGATATAAAGTAATTTTTCCCGACAACCTTGAGATCGTCCAGGGCCTTGATCGTCACCTCGACGGTGTCGAGACCGCGAACTGCGGTCACGTCGGATTCGGGAATGCCGATCACCGCTTTGACCCGGTCAATCTGTAAAATTTTACCCACCGGGTCGCCAATCCCCAGGTACAGCCCGATTTTGGCGTCGAGACGCCTCACGACTCCGTTGATCGGCGCCTTTATGGTGGTGCGCTCATACATCAGCTTAGCATTGTCGAGATCGGCTTTGGCGGTGGCCATCCGGGTTTGACGGGCTTCCAGTTCAGCCGTGGGGATTACACCCTTGGAGTAGACCGTTTTATCGCGTTGATAGTCCGCTTTGGCCAGATTGAAGGCGGCCTGAGCCCGCTCGAGGGCGATCCGGTAATCGGCCGACTCGATCTGGATCAGGACATCGCCTTCTCGCACGGTGTCGCCCTCCTTGACCATCACTTCCTCTACCGTACCGGCAATCTTGGTGGTCATTTCAAGTTCGTTCCAGGACTCGATGGAGCCTGGCAGATTGAGCCGATTGCTGATTGCGGTGGGCTGTACCTCCATGATCACAGTGTTGACGGGCGGGCGCTCCTGCTTGGTGGCAGCCTCCTGCTCGGCTAGAATGGCCGATTTCTTGTCGCTGATGGTCGAAAACAGCATGACGATCATAACGCCCATGACCAGCAGAACCAAGCGCGGCATGTTGTACCAGAAGAAGAAGACGACTTTGCCTCTGAACGTCGTCGGTTTTTGATACTCGGTTTTCATGGCTTCACCGGAATTTTATGGTTTGAGACCTTCAATGGTCTGAGTCAGCATCGTTTTCATGGCGGCACCGATATCCCCGGTGGGGATCATGCCGGTGTACCAGCAGGACAGCATCAGCAGATAGATTGCATAGATATGTCCAGAGATATGCAGCAATTCCAAATCACTCCGCAACTCTCCGAGTTCCTGAGCCCGGCGGTATATGGGGTAGAGCATATCGAAATAATCGTTTTGCACCTGGAAATCTTCCTCAGAGAGAGGTTCCTTGGGAAATACTTTTTCGTGCAGATAAACGCGGCCGAATTCCTTATGCTCGGTGACATAGTTGAAATCGGCCATAAAAATTATCATGAGCTGGTCGATGAGCGGCGTATCAGGGTTTGATTTGGCTGCCAGTTCACTTCTCGCAAACTCAAGCTGGTCGTCACAGAACGCCTTGACGATATCTCGCTTGGTCTGAAAATAGCTGTAGATGGTCCCTTTGCCAATACCGGCTTCCCGGGCAAGTTCCTCTATCGATGTCTGCTCGAAACCTTTTCGGGAAAACAGTTTGACGGCTGAATCAAGGATGCATCGTCTGGTCCTGATTTTGTGTTGTTCTCTGATTGAACTCATAATAAGGCCAATATTGTGGTTCTGGTACTTGGGCACTTGGTGCCACAGTGTAGTATTTATTATTAATATCGTGTAGTTATCTCATCCCAATCCATACATTCACACAGAAAAGTCGACTGCGGTCGGATTATTAGCATAAAGTCGACCGAAGTCAAGAAAAAAATCGACTGCGGTCGCTTTTTTTGATAAAAGAATAAAAAAACAAATGTTTACTTGATATCAACAAAAACCATCAATCACATCTTTCTTTATCTGCCAATCTGCATTGCCAAGCCGGTCCTCTGGGATTATGGTTGAGCGGCTTATGATGCTTTATCAAAGAATTGATGGCGCATCCATCCGGATGGAAATTCCGCTTAAGAAATTATTAAAAAATATGGAAATCCAGGCTTGGTTAAGTCAATCGATTGGTGATCTGGCCACTGTACTCCAGCTCGGCTATGCTTTTGGAGCAGGCATGGTCTCAGCGGTGAATCCATGCGGATTTGCGTTGCTGCCGGTCTACCTTTCACTCTATCTGGGGGCCGATGACGCGCAATATAGCACACGGGCCTGGTACTTCAGGGTGGCGAGAGCCGCAGGAGTCACCGCAGTGGTCACCTCCGGCTTTGGATTGCTGTTCGGTGTGCTTGGCATCATAGTCTCGGCGGGAGGCTCATTTCTTTTGGCTGCCATGCCCTGGATGTCAGTGATCATTGGTGGGTGTCTAGTGTTGCTTGGCGTCTGGTTGATGCTCGGCAAGCATGTATCGTTCGAATTCATGACCAGAATCTCTACAAGGATAGGTGATCCGCGCCATATAAGTGTGCGAGGTTTTTTTCTTTTCGGTCTTGGATTCGGTGCCACCTCACTGGGATGCACACTGCCGATTTTCCTTGTGGTAGTGGGCGGTTCGCTGACCTCTGGCGATTTTATTTCAGGTCTTATCCAGTTCATTCTCTATATTCTTGGCACCGGCTCTGTACTGCTGGTCTTGAGCGTCGGCATGGCGCTGGTAAAAGGTGGTGCTGTTCTTTCTCTGTTCAGGCGCATTGTTCCCTATGTAAACAGGATTTCAGCTGTACTGCTTATCCTGGCCGGCAGCTACATCTGCTATTACTGGCTCAAAAGCGGGCTGTTGTTCGGATCATGAGCAGCCAGCTGCACCGCGGTATGGTCGCGGCTTCTGTCTCCTATGTGATCTGGGGCGTCCTGCCAATTTATTGGAAGTCGCTTGATCATGTGCCTTCCTACGAGATACTCGGCCACCGCATGGCCTGGTCGCTTCCTTTCATCGTTCTATTTCTTGTCCTGTCAGGGCAGAACAAGGCATTGCTGCAACTTCGGAACAGACGAACCCTGGGCATCTCTGCCGGAAGCGCCGCATTGCTGTCAGTCAACTGGTTTATCTATATCTGGGCGGTGAATGCGGGCTATATTGTCGAAACCAGTCTCGGGTATTATATCAACCCTCTTGTGACCGTAGGCTTTGGGGTGTTCTTTCTGCAAGAACGGCTGCGGGGCGGTCAGATTGCGGCCCTGGGGCTGGCTTTTTGCGGTGTCGTGTATCTTACCCTGGTATATGGAAACTTTCCTTGGATAGCCCTGGCCCTGGCAGCGACCTTTGCGGTTTACGGACTGATTCATAAAAAGATACGAGTTGGTCCGATGAAGAGCCTCTACCTGGAGACAATCATCTTCTTTCTACCGGCACTGGTACTCGTATTTTTCCTTGGCAGAGACGGCAGTTCCGGTTTCCTGCACGGGGATATGCGCACCATGGTGCTGCTTGCCGGTACCGGGCTGGTCACCACCGTGCCGCTCCTGCTCTTTGGCTATGCAGCCCAGAAGATACCGATGTTCTGGCTTGGGATACTGCAGTATACGGCGCCGACGCTTAACCTGCTGATCGGGGTTTTGGTCTATGGTGAGGAGTTTCCTTTCAACCGTTTGATAGGCTTCCTGCTGGTGTGGAGCGCGCTGGTCGTGTTAGTGGCTGAAGGAATTGTGCAGAGAGCCCGTCAGCAAAGGAGTATAGCGGTGGGACGCAATTAAAATCTTGGTGCCATACCATAAGGAAAAACAGTGATTATAATACGGTAAAAGGGTCTTTGCATGATGTGAAAACAGGCCGACTCTTCTCTTCTTTCACTCCCTCTCTCCACCAGGCCTGATGAATCATCATGCTGAGACCCCGTTTTTTTTAGGCCAGCCTGATGGCCTTGGCAACTTCGAGAGCTACTCGGGTTGCAGCCACATCATGCACCCTGAATATTGACACATTCTTCTCAACACTCAGTGCCGAAACAACGCTGGTGATCGCATCACGCTGATCGGCCTCGAGACCGGTCAGATCCCCTAAGAACCTTTTTCGACTGTGGCCCAGCAGTACCGGTCTTCCGAGTTCCGAAAGTCGTTCCAGGTGGTTGAGAAGCCGCAGATTGTGTTCCAGTTTTTTACCGAAGCCGATGCCCGGATCAATAATGACTCTGTCCAGGTCAATCCCCTCGGCTTCGAGAAAATCAAGTCGCTGCCTGAAAAAAGACAGTACTTCTTCGACCACGTTCTGGTAATGCGGAGAATCCTGCATAGTGCCCGGCGTGCCCTTCATGTGCATGATGATCAGCTCGGCGTCGCTTTTACGGACCAGATCAATCATCCCCGGATCATTTCGCAGCGCACTGACATCATTAATGATATCAGCGCCCGCCCTAAGAGCCTGCCTGGCAACTTCGGCTTTGGTGGTGTCTATGGAGACGGTGATGTCTGAGAAGGATCGTATCGACTCGATTATCGGAATCACACGGCCGAGCTCGTCCTTGACCATTACCGGCTCGGCATAGGGCCTGGTGGACTCGCCACCGACGTCAATGATGTCGGCCCCGTCGTCGATCAACCTGCGGACCTGATCGAAGGCAGCTTGGGAATCGAAGTAATTGCCGCCGTCCGAGAACGAATCAGGTGTTACATTGAGAATGCCCATGATCCTGACGGATCGGGCAATGGTCATGAACTGACTCCCGGTTCCTCCCGCCCTCCTGTCTCCTCTGTGGGAGGGACGTCGATCGGCGGCGTCTCAACCTCTGCCTCGGTTACGGATTCTTCCGGTTGTTGAGCAGCTGGCTGAACGGGTGCCGGCTGTGGCTCTTCACGTGGATATTCGTCGGGTCTAAGTTCAGCCAGGATACGCTGAATATCATCCAGCACGATGGTCTCTTTTTCGAGCAACTCATCGGCCATCCGCTTGAGGATGTCCCGATGCCCCTCCAGAACTTCCGTGACCTTGGTGCTGGCCTCAACGATGATCTCTTTTACGGCCATATCAATCTGCCGGGCAGTCTCTTCACTGAAGTCGCGATGCTGGGCTATCTCTCTTCCAAGGAAGATCTGTTCTTCCTTCTTTCCGTAGGTGAGGGGACCGAGTTCGTCGCTCATTCCCCATTCGCACACCATTTTTCTGGCCAGTTCAGTTGCTCTTTCGAGATCGTTGCCGGCGCCGGTGGTGATTTCGTTAAAGATCAGTTTTTCGGCTATGCGCCCACCAAAGAGTATGCAGATCGAATTTTTCAGATATCCCTTGGAGTGAGTATATTTCTCATCAATGGGTAACTGCATGGTCAGGCCCAGGGCGCGACCACGCGGGATGATTGTTACCTTGTGAATCGGATCGGTGTCGGGCAGCAGATAAGCCACCAATGCATGTCCTGCTTCATGGTAGGCGGTCACTTCCTTCTCTTTCTCGGTGATGATCATGGAACGCCGTTCGGCACCCATCATGATTTTATCTTTGGCCTTTTCAAGAAGCTCGAGTGTAATTTCCTTAGCCCCTTCCCGCGCTGCCATGAGAGCAGCTTCGTTGATGAGATTCTCCAGGTCGGCACCGGAAAATCCCGGGGTGCCTCGGGCCAGAATGTCATATTCGATGTTGGCGGCCATTTTCGTTTTTCGGCCGTAGATTTCGAGGATCTTCTCGCGGCCGCCGACATCGGGGATCGGCACAATAACCTGGCGATCGAAGCGGCCCGGTCGCAGCAGTGCCGGATCGAGGACGTCGGGCCGGTTGGTGGCGGCAACAATAATGACGCCTTCGTTGGATTCGAAGCCGTCCATTTCGACCAGGAGCTGATTAAGTGTCTGCTCCCGTTCATCATGCCCACCCCCGAGGCCGGCGCCGCGATGGCGCCCCACGGCATCGATCTCGTCGATGAAGATTATACACGGGGCATGCTTTTTTCCCTGGTTGAACAGATCTCTTACCCTCGAAGCGCCGACGCCGACGAACATTTCGACAAAATCGGAGCCCGAAATGGAGAAAAATGGTACGTCCGCTTCGCCAGCAATAGCTCTGGCCAAAAGCGTTTTACCTGTTCCCGGAGAACCGGCCAGAAGCACGCCTTTAGGGATTCTGCCGCCGAGCTGGGTAAATTTATGCGGATCCTTCAGAAAATCGATAATTTCCTCAAGCTCTTCCTTGGCCTCATCGATACCGGCGACATCGGCAAAGGTCACCTTGTTGGTGCCCTGTTCCATCAGCCGTGCTCTGGTTTTCCCAAAAGAGAGCGCACCGCCTTTGCCGCCCCCCTGCATTTGTCGCATGAAGAAAATCCAGACACCGATGAGCAGCAGCATCGGAAACCAGGATACGAAAATGGTCATCAACCAGTTGTCTTTCTGAGCCTGATTCACTGTAATGTCGACGCCAGCTTCTCTGAGAAGCGGGATGAGTTCGGCATCGGTGACAGGATAGATGGTCCTGAACGGCTGGCCGTCTTGAAGCGTCCCGGAGATGGTGTCGCCATCGATACGGACGCGGTTGATTGACTTGTTCTCGATCTTGGCCATAAAATCGCTGTAGGTCAGCGTCGAGACATTGCCCTGCGGTTTGTTAAAAAGATTGAAGAGCAGGATCATGGTCAAGCCGATAACCAGCCACATGCTCAGATTTTTGTAAAAGGTGTTCAAATGAACCTCCCGGCAATACTACGTGCTAATTAGATAAAACAATTTATTAAAGTCAGAGCCTAAACTAAAACATATTCGTGGGTTGTCTAGCACTCTACACTACTAATTGTAGTCATCAGGCAAATTTTTGTACAGGTTTAACCCCGATCTGCTCCTCGTTAAACGCTTTCATTGCACTTACGAAGGCGGCGGCCCCATTGGTCGTAGTCGTGTAGGGAATATGCAGATCGATGGCGGCCCGTCTGATGCGATAGCTGTCTTCAGTGGTGCGTTGGCCCAGAGAGGTGTTGATGATCCAGGTGATTTCACGGTTGTAGACCATGTCGAGAATGTGGGGACGCCCCTGGGATATCTTGTTTATGCGATGGCTGTCGATATCATTCTCAAAAAGGACCTGGTTAGTTCCATCGGTAGCGAAAATGGTGTAGCCCAGTTTCTTTAGCTCGGCGGCAACCGGTACTATCGCTTCCTTGTCTCCATGCCGCACCGAGATAAAAACATTGCCCTTTTCCGGCAGAGTCGAACCGGCAGCCTGCAGAGCCTTGCCTATGGCCAAGCCAAGATTGTCATCTAAGCCCATGACTTCGCCGGTCGATTTCATCTCCGGTCCGAGCAGGGTGTCAACACCTTCGAAACGGTCGAATGGGAAAACCGCTTCTTTCACCGCCCAGTGGTTTATCGACACTTCGCTGGTGAGGCCGAGATCGGCAAGACTCATACCCATCATTATTTTGGTGGCCAGTTTGGCCAGCGGTACACCGGTCGCCTTGCTGACGAAGGGCACGGTTCTGGAAGCCCGGGGATTTACCTCAAGGATGTAAAGAGTCTCATCTTTGACAGCGAACTGCACGTTCATCAGGCCAATGACACCCAGTTCGACGGCCATGGCCCGGCTGGCTGCCTCAATTTCCTCGATTATCGCTTCGGACAGGGAGTGGGGAGGCAAGACGCAGGCTGAATCACCAGAGTGGATCCCGGCCTCTTCTATATGTTCCATGATACCGCCAATTACGGTGGTCGTCCCGTCACTGATGGCGTCAACATCGATCTCAGTGGCATCTTTGAGAAACTGATCGATGAGGATCGGGTGTTCCTGGTCGGTTCCATCTATGGACTCCATGAATTCCCTGATCCCTTTCTCGTTGTAGGCAATCCTCATGGCTCTACCACCGAGTACATAAGATGGTCTGATTACCACCGGATAACCGATACGATTTGCCGCACTAATCGCTTCTTCCTGGGTGAAGACGGTGTCGTTCTGAGGTTGCCTGAGGTTAAGTTTCTTGAGAAATTTCTGAAACCGTTCACGATCTTCGGCCCGGTCTATTGCATCCGGGGGGGTGCCGATAATTTTAACCCCGGCCTCTTCCAGCGGTACGGCAAGATTCAGGGGTGTCTGGCCGCCAAATTGCACGATCACGCCGTCGGGCTGCTCCTGGTCTATGATATTCAGTACATCTTCGTGGGTTAACGGTTCGAAATAGAGCTTGTCCGAGGTATCGTAGTCGGTAGAAACGGTCTCCGGATTGGAATTGACCATGATCGATTCGACACCGATTTCTCGAAGGGCGAAGGAGGCGTGGACGCAGCAATAGTCAAATTCTATTCCCTGGCCAATGCGATTGGGACCGCCGCCAAGGATGATGATTTTCTGACGATCGCTTCGGAAGGCCTCGTTTTCCTGCTCGTAGGTGGAATAATAATAAGGGGTGTATGACTCAAATTCAGCACCGCAGGTATCCACCAGTTTGTATACCGGCACCACCCCGCTGTCTTTGCGCAGTGACCTGACATCCTCCTCGGAAGTTCCGGTGAGATAGGCGATCTGTTTGTCGGAGAATCCCTGCTGCTTGCAGTGGAGCAGAAAGCCAGGTTCGAGCCGGGTGTAGCCTCTCTTTGAGATCTGATGTTCGGTGTCGACGATCTGTTGCAGATTGTGCAGGAACCAGGGGTCAATTTTGGTCCAGTTGGCAATGGTCGTGCGCTCGACCCGTCGTCTGAGCGCCTCGTAGAGGTAAGCAAGACGTTTTGAACTGGGCGTCACCAGCCCGCTCTGAAGATCGTGGATATCAAGGTGCTCCAGTTGCTGGCGGCCGTCGCCGCCAAATCCGAATCTGCCTATTTCAAGCGCCCGCATGCCTTTCTGAAAGGCTTCCTTGAAGGTCCGTCCAATGGCCATGGTTTCACCCACCGACTTCATCGAGGTGGTCAAAAAATCTTCGGCATCGGGAAACTTCTCGAAAGTCCAACGAGGAATTTTCACCACGCAATAGTCAATGGTCGGCTCAAAAGAAGCATAAGTCTTCCTGGTGATATCGTTGGGTATTTCATCGAGTGTATAGCCGACAGCCAATTTGGCGGCGATCTTGGCTATGGGAAAGCCGGTAGCTTTGGAAGCCAGGGCCGAACTTCGCGACACCCGTGGATTCATCTCGATGACCATCAATTCACCGTTTTCGGGATTGACCGCAAACTGAACATTGGAGCCGCCAGTCTCCACACCGATCTCTCTGATGATCGCAATCGCTGCGTCTCGCATATCTTGATATTCACGATCAGTAAGGGTCTGTGCAGGGGCTACGGTTATCGAGTCGCCGGTGTGTACACCCATGGCGTCAACATTTTCGATCGAGCAGATGATGACCACGTTGTCCTTGGCATCGCGCATCACCTCCAGCTCGTACTCTTTCCAGCCCAGCAGGCTGCGCTCAAGCATTATTTCACTGGTCATGGAGAGGTCCAGACCCTGTGTGCACAGATCTCTGAGTTCCTGGCGGTTGTAGGCCACGCCTCCACCGGTTCCGCCCAATGTGAAGCTTGGTCTGACGATTATCGGAAAGCCGATGTCGTCGCCGGCCCGCATGGCTTCTTCAAGGGTATGGACAATTGCCGACTCGGGCACTTTTAGGTTGATTGCCCGCATCGCTTCTCTGAATTCGTCACGACCTTCGGCTTTATGGATCACTTCTATCTTGGCGGCCAGCATCTCCACGTTGTATTTTTCCAGCGTGCCGGTCTCGGCCACTTTGATGGCGGTATTCAAGGCGGTCTGTCCGCCCAGGGTGGGAAGCAGTGCATCGGGTCGTTCCTGCTCGATGACTTTGACCACCATTTCCGGGGTGATCGGCTCGATGTAGGTGGCATCGGCCAATCCCGGATCGGTCATGATCGTGGCCGGGTTGGAGTTGATCAGTACGACTTCGTACCCTTCTTCCTTGAGGGCCTTGACTGCCTGGGCTCCGGAATAGTCGAACTCGCACGCCTGGCTTATGATGATTGGACCCGAGCCAATTATGAGAATTTTATTGATGTCAGTTCGTTTGGGCATGACGATATTATTGTATGAAATTTTCCTATGCGTTATTCTAGTCGTCTTTAGCTCGGTCAGGGATTTCTGATCAGATCGATGAAGCGGTCAAACAGATATTCGGCGTCGTGCGGTCCAGGGGCGTGTTCTGGATGATACTGGACCGAAAAAGCCGGGTAAACCCGGTGCCTCATACCCTCACAACTTTCGTCGTTGAGGTTGATGTGAGTCAGTTCCACCTGGCTCGGGTCGAGCGTGTTCATGTCAACACAGAAACCGTGATTCTGTGAGGTGATTTCAACCTTGCCGGTCTGCAGGTCTTTGACTGGCTGGTTGCCTCCCCTGTGACCGAACTTCAATTTATAGGTTGAACCACCGTAGGCCAGGCCCAGGATCTGATGACCGAGACAGATCCCGAAAATAGGCTTTTGGCCCAGGAGTTCTCGAATCGTCTCGACCACGCCCTCGACTCCTTCGGGGTCGCCAGGACCGTTGGAGAGAAATATGCCATCCGGTTCCATGGCCATGATGGTTTGGGTGTCTGTCGTTGCCGGTACCACCTGCACCCGGCAGCCACGTTGTTCGAAGATCCGTATTTGGTTGAACTTGATACCGAAATCAAAGGCGACAATTTTCAGCTCCGTGTCCCCACGAGGTTGAATCAAGGAGGTACCGGGCTGCGGTCTGTCGCTGACCCAGGTGTAAGGGGCAGAGCAGGTTACCAGCTTTACCATGTCCTGGCCCACCAGGCCGTGCCACTGTCGGGCGCGTTCCACCAGGGAATCAGGATCGAGGTCTTTGGTTGATACCAGGCCTTTCATTGCTCCGGCGGTGCGGATGTGGCGCACCAGTGCCCGAGTGTCGAACCCCTCGACGCCAAGGACATCGTATTCCCCGAGAAACTCAGCCAGTGTCTGAGTGGATCTAAAATTGGATGGTTCTCCATGATATTCCTTGACCAGAAATGCCTTCGGGTGGACGGCAAGTGATTCCATGTCCTCGGGATTTATCCCGTAATTGCCGATAAGCGGATAGGTCATGGTAACAATTTGACCGGTATAGGAGGGGTCGGTGAGTACCTCCTGATAACCGCTCATTGAGGTGTTGAAAACGATCTCACCAACGGCCTCACCATGGCCGGTGAAAGAGCGCCCTTCGAAGATGGTACCGTCCTCCATGGCGATTAAAGCTTTCATATCATTACCTTTTATTAAATAAACGGCCGGCAGGTTGCAAGATCCCACGAGAGTATTGTGGATCCATTGCCTGGCCTGTCCGGGATGACAAAATTAGATTTAATTTAGCCGACACAAAATCATAATAATTAACTCGGAAACGCATTCAACGTCAACTCAATTAGAGGTCTGGTCGCGGAGCGCCACTGAGCATCTTGAGTTTAGCGGTCACTCGTGGTAGAGCAGGTGCATGGCTGATAAAGGAGAAGGCAATGCGGGCCGGACCGTGTGGCTCGAGATGGATGAAGTCGATGACGGTCATCTGCAGGTGAGCCGCTTTGCGGCCCGCGCAGATGAAACCTGGTGCGTGTATGGTGACAACCGTTCTGGCATAGATCGGTTCGTGGAACTCTTCCGTCACCCGGATAATCCGTCGCTCACTTTTAACAAACTGGAATTTCCCAAAGATTTTGGAATCGTCAGCTTCAAAGACCAGCAGGACGTGTTCGAGCGGGAAGTGCGCAACGACGAATCTGATTTTTTGGATCGTATCGATCCCGGTACCCCAGCCAGGAATTTTCTTGCGAACCTCCAGGAAAATTTTGGGCTTGTTGAGCAGTTCAAGCTAGTTCGAGTGCTGAACAGTGGCTACCGACAACTCAGCTCAGGGGAAAGCCGCAAGCTGCTGATCCTCAAAGTCATCACCGAGGGCGCCGCGTATCTGATCATAGAGAATCCCTACGATGGGCTTGATACCGACTCCCGTGCTGAGTTTGATCGCATCATGGAACTGCTCCTCGCAAGGGGAATCGCGGTGCTGCTCATTCTATCGAGCCGGGGCGATATACCCGATTGGTGTACCCACCTGGCCTGGTTGGAAAAGGGCAGGCTGGTCGGCACTGGTACTCGTGCCGAGTTGATGCGAGATATGGGAAATTGCTCTGACAGTGATGACTGGGGCCAGATACTCGAATTTCAAGGTAATAATAAAGTTAGCGACCCTAAGGAAGAACTGGTAAGGCTGGTAAACGGCCGGGCACGCTATGGTGAGCGCACCATTTTCTCAAATTTCAATTTTCGTGTTTTCAGGGGACAGCATACCCTGGTAAGCGGTCCCAACGGCGCCGGTAAATCCACCTTGCTCGGCGTGATAACCGGGGATCACCAGGACTGTTACACCAACGAGCTCTATTTGTTCGGTCGCCGGCGCGGCAGCGGTGAGTCGATCTGGCAGATAAAAAAAGAAATGGGAATCGTCAGTCCGGCTTTACACCGGGAGCACTATATCCCCGGCAACTCATTGCATATCATAGTGTCCGGCTTTTTCGATTCCATCGGTCTGTACCGAAGACCCACTGACCGGCAATGGGAGTTAGCCAGATCCTGGCTCGGGGTGCTTGGTTTGAGCGCTCTGGAAAAGGCGCCTTTCCGCAATCTGGGCTACGCTGAACAGCGCTTGCTGCTGATTGCCAGGGCACTGATCAAACTGCCTAAAATACTTGTTCTCGATGAACCTACCCACGGTCTTGATGACGTCAATCGGGCCCATCTCCTCGACTTCCTGGAGATGGTGGTGGACAGGCAGATCAGCACCATTATCTATGTCAGTCATCGCCGTGATGAGTTCCGCACGTTTTTCAGGCAGCACATCAGCTTCGAGCCGGTACCTGACCAATAAAGCTCCTGCTTTCCCTTGAATATCTCCACAGCTCTTTTATGGGGCTTCTGCTGAATGAAGTTTTCTCATCTGGCTGTTTTATAAATAGTCCGCTGTAGTGGTATAATTGAATATAACAGGAATGTAGTGAAAACCAGAGGCAGTGAGTGGGATTGTGCATACGCTCTGCCGAGCTTTCATTCAGGGGGGCTAATTATAGACCCCGGGAGGAACGGTGCCATGACAGATTCCGGCCTGATCAGACGCTATCCGGATTTCTTCGTTTCCGAAATCCACCAGGAAATTCTCTGGATCAGATTTTCAGGAAATTTCTTTCACAACATTACCAGTTTCGATAAACGGGACTTCCTGGGAGATTATTTTCGGCGGGTGAAAAAAGCCGAGCATATCAAGACGGTAATCTTAGAAATGAACTACAATGAGTCAGGAGTGGACGAATACGTGAATTTTTTCTTGTCCCACACCGACGAAGCGAGTTTGTTCGGCGGAACCAGGCTGCTGGAAATCAATAAACTGAGCAATATCATCAATCAGACCATAGTCAACATCTTAGAACTGAACAAATTCACAATCCAGATCTGTCAGGGAGCTGCCTTGTCCATTTTCATGAATTTCGGCTTTGCCTGCGATTACCGGGTTGTCAGTGAGAATACGGTCTTCTACAATGCCTTCAAAAAAATTGGCGGGCTGCCCCTTGGCGGCGGTTCTTTTTTTCTGACCAAACTGTTGGGGCGCAGCAGGGCCAACCAGCTCCTGCTTCTGGAAGATGAAATTAGCGCTGACAAGGCTTTGGCGTGCGGTATCGTGGATAAAGTAGTAGCCCAGACAGCACTTGAGTCCACCGCCTTACGGGCGGCGCACAAAATCAGCCAGGTACAGCCACGAACACTGAGCGGGGTAAAACGTCTGACCAACTTTTCCGTGCAGGAGCTGAAGGTGTACCTGGCACGTGAAACCGATGAGTTGCAAAGGGTCTGCGTTCAGATGGGGCAACAAAAAGTATACGCCTGATCCACCCCCAAAGTTTTCAGCATGAGTTCAGGATCAGGCGTAATCGTTGGTTGGGCAAAATAATCTATGCCACTACAGGCTTGGCAGCCGGGTGCAAGGGCTCTGGACAATATCAGACAAAACTTTCCTCAAACAGTTTCTCGATCGCAGCTCTTCCGGCATCGTTCAAATATCTGGTTCCGGAGCCGACAAAAGTTTCGTACTGAATCCGAGGAGAGTCCTCCTGCCACCCGTCTTTCCAGGCAAACCATTTGGCCGATGGCTGGTCAAATACATATAGGGGACGGTTGAACATCTTGGCAAGCTGTACAGCCCAGCCGGTGCCGCCTTTTACCGACCCATCCTCCTGAATTGAGCCGATCACGAACACTTGGTAGCCGCTGTTGACCATGTGGAAGATGGTCTGCAGAACTTTTCTGATCTTATCGGTCTCATAATAAGTTCGATTCAGCATTTTTGAGGCCAATTCCATGCTGATATCGCCACGTTCAAGATCTTCCTTGGAGAGAACCCTGACATTTTTTTCGCGCGAAAGTTTGTGACCCTCAAAGGTAAAGACCACCTCGTTCACTGAATATTTCTCGGCTGTTTCGCCAAACACCGTCTCGGCGCCCTTGAGGCCGCCGCTGTACAACGTACATTGCGCTGCTTCCATGTTAATTCCTCGTGAATTTATGTTTAAACAAATAAAACTGCAGTGGTGCCCAACTGATAATACAGCTCACTCGAAAGGCAACTGACTTTGCTTGTCTGCGAACTATTTTATCTTTTAACCGCCGATAAAAATACTCGCCATGGAGCCGGGTAACCCTCCACGGTCAGGGAAGGATTTTCTGGGTCTATGTAATCCTCATAGGACTCAAATATCATCCACTCGGTGGACCTCTGCTCATCCGAGTTCATGGGGTGAGTGCAGAATTGCTCGACCTGGGCAAACCCCGCTCGTTCCAGCCAGTACTCTAAAGTTGTAGCAGTGGGGACGAAATAGGTTCCAGGAACCTTGGCGTAGGTCCGTTCCGGGAACAGCGCCAACGGCTCGCTGCCGGGAATGGCCTGGGATTCAATCAGGAGTGTACCTCCCGGGGCGAGGGCCGAGTGCACATTTCTGAGGATATCGATCGGCGCACTGTGGTGGTAAATAATTCCCATGAGAAAAATAACATCGAATGCCTCGGGAAATAAAGCAAGGTGTTCAACACCAAGCAGATCGACCTCGAGGTTGTCAAAGCCGGCCATGCCGTTGAGTGATTTAAAGCAATAATAGTGTTGTACCGCTGGCTCGAAACCGAGTACCAGTTTGGGCCCTGTGGGTACCATGCGGAACATGTAATAGCCGTTGTTACAACCGATGTCGGCGACAATTTTGTTACTCAGGTCGGGGAGCCGGTCACGCAGACGATTCCATTTGCGCTCGCTTCGCCACTCGGCGTCTATGTCGATGCCGAACACCGAAAAGGGGCCTTTACGCCAGGGCATGAAGCATCTGAGTTGCTCTTTGATGTCTTGACGAATTTCTGAACTGATTTCTTCGGCTCGACCGATGGTCACCGTGTCAGTTGTACAGTCGGTAAATTCAGCCTGGCGGGCGCTAAGTCGTTCAAAGGGCTGGCGATACCTGAGAAATCCCTTCTTCTGCTGATTTACCCATCGTTGCCGCTGCTCATGGATTTCGATAATGGCATCATAATCAATGCCCTGGTGAAAGTGACTGAGATAATGCATCTGGAAGGCAAAATTCAGTTCGGCTTGATGGCCACGAAGGAGGAGAAATTAAACCATTGAAAGAAGGTGGTGACAGGTTCGAAACCGGCTCTTTTTAGCATTTCTGAGTTTTCCTGCTGGGTGAAGGGAATGAGGATGTTTTCCAGGGCTTCCCGTTTGCGGGCGATCTCCAGCTCGGTGTAGCCCTGTTCACGCTTGAACTCATGGTGGATGTCTATAAATGTGCGGTTCAGTAGTTTATCGTCCAGGATCGTTTTTTCGCTCAGGATCAGCACACCGCCGGGACGGAGATTTTTAAAGAGTTTCTGAATAAGTGAGGGTCGCACTCCCGGTCTGATAAACTGGAGGGTGTAATTGAGCACAAAAGCGCCTGTTCCTGGTTGATCAATTTCGGTGATATCTGCCTGTTCGAACGAGACCATATCGTCTCTGATGTAGAACTCCGCTTTGAGGCGCGCTTTGGCGAGCATTGCCGGTGAACTGTCGATGCCAATAAAACGGAGACGGCGATCGGCGAGGGCCTTGGTAAAAAAGAGCAGGGCGGTGCCAGTGGCGCAGCCCAGGTCACAGACCGTATCACCAGGCTGCACATGGGCCGCAAGCAGCCGGTTTGTCTCTCGAATTACAGTTTTGTAACAGGGGATTGAGCGATCGAGCATATCGTCAAAAACTTCGACGACACGCTCATTGAAATCAAAGTCCTCGGGAACAGTATCTGCCTGATACAGCCGGTCTTTCATGGAGCTATTTTCTATACCAGGTCCCATCCGATTTCTGGTACCAGTGCCCTTTAGTGCCCTTGTCACTTATCTGTTTGGCACGTCGCTGACCGACGAGGGTAACATCCACTTTCTGTTTTGTTGCGATGGCAGCGTAGACGCTCTTCCTATCCTTGTTTTCCTCGCTGATCAGTTTCTGCTGCGAGTTATCTCCGGTGCGGAATTCGAGAAAGCCCCGATTATTTTCTCCGATTGTACCCTTGTCTTTTAGTGCGTTGATGGCCGGGATCCTGGCCAGCATCCGCTCCTTGATCGATGCCGCTTGGAGAGTGAAAGCGCCACACAGAACCGCCGTGAGCGCAAGAGCAATTATCAAGAAAAATCTACGGTTATGCATGATGAACCTCCGCGAATTGTCGTCAACAGAACTACTCATTCTGGGCCGCCTCGTCGATGTCGCCGAAGAAATCATCTAAGGCCCTATCCACTTTGACATTGACGTCGATGGTGATATGAATTGGTTTGATCTCGACAGGTTTGACATCCACTTCGTGTTTGGTACAGGCCGAACAGAGGCCGAAAAGCAGTGTCAGACACAAAAGCCGAGACAACATGTGCAGTTTCATTGTCCACTCCCCATGATTGTATTGATGGACTGACCGATCTGAAACAGATCGACCAGCGGTACACGAAAATTGACATCCAGCCGGATGGGGTACTTAAGCCCCTGGCCCTGATCCGTCTCAACGAGCATGCCTTTTTTATCAAACTTGAACGGCAGGGCGGTGCTGGGCTTGCCGTCGAGTTCCAGGGTCAGCAGCAGGTCATCTCCTGCGCTGTCAAAACTCAATTTCGTCCAATTGTAGGTGAAATCCTCAAGCGCCTGTAGTGTATAATTGAGAAAGCCGGCCTCGCTGACTGCCCCTACTCCCTGGCGAAGCAGGTCCGTGTCGCTGAAACGCACTATACCACCTGTCCCCGGCGTCGAAAACAGAAATCCATCGTCGAAGTCGAGCCGTTGGCGGGAAAGTTTTACGGGTAATCTTCCATTCAGCGAACCCTCGCCTTCGGTACCTTTAAAGCCAAATTGGTCAAGCAACTCGGCCAGGCCAATGCGGCTGCAGAAGAAGGTGGTGTCGAGTTCGGGTGTCTGGGAGGAGAGGCGCAGGCTGCCCGATTCCAGCGTGCCACCGCACCAGTTGAGTTTACTTCGTTCGATGAATAGGGTCTGGGGATTTTCCACTCGGTAAGTGAGGGACACATCGCTGAAGTACAGAGTTGAAAAATCAATAGCAGCTGCTGTGCAGCGTTGGCTGGGGCTTGATCGCAGCCGTGGCAGTTCGGGAAATTCAATGGTGCAGTCGAGATCTTCAATGGCCACGTTGTTGAAATCGATTCGTGTATCCACGAGGGTGGCCCTCGCCTGAGCTTCGATGGTTCGGTCATAGTCAATGGATCCCTGGGCCTCCAGTCGTCCTGAGAAGTCTAGATCGGCGGGCAGGGACAGGAACGAGGGCAGGATTCCAGGTCCGATTTTGTCGGTAACCAGAGTCCATGTTAAGGAACCCGTTTGGCTGGGCCCATCCACATGACCTTTGAAAGGGATTTTAAGGTCGGCACCGCCCAGCATCTCAAGAGCACCTTCGAAGGTGTAGTCAAATCCGCGATTTTCCAGGTTGGCAGCCAGCGAGAAAAATTGTTCATCCTGCATCTCTACCGCCTCGATAGACACTTTCCCCTGGTTTTTTGTGATGGATGACGAGTCTGGAGATATCGGTATGTCGAGAACGATATTCTTCACACTCAGCTCTTTATCGGGCAGGCGTATCTCCTTGAGTAATGTCGTTATCCTGGCTTCAATCTGGTCAGAGGAACTGGTCAGCCTGACGTTGAGATCGAGATCTGAAGTCATCAATTGCAGAAAGTCGCGATGCACATGCAACGGTCCGCTCGCAAGTCTGAGATCTGCCTGCAGCTGTTGGCTGGTCGACTCGAGGGTGCCGGTAAAATGCAGACCATCGAGTCCCGAGAGCGACCAGCCTTCGGCCAGCGCCAGATCGAGGTCGGAGTCGCAGCTCCCTTCGATCACCAGGGTCGCTCCACTGGACTCGGACCAGATGGCGTCATAGCTCAGTGACAGCGGTATGGTACCGGTTTCGGTGAAGCCCGGGTTCAGCCAGGTGGCGGACGCACTGCCCGAGGTTTTCGCCTGGCCTCCTCGATAGAGAACTTTTCCTGCAATATTTACCCGTAGGTTGGTCGGAGATTCAAAGAAGATGGTGTCTAACCAATAGGTGTGGGTGTCGTGGGTTCCAGACAGGGCGAAATTCAACGGCTTGTCTTCCAGGCCACCAGAAAAGCTGATTTTGCCATCGTTATAGCGCAAACCTGTAATGGTACCGTCAAGTTTATAGTGTTTGAGTGAGAACACAGAGGCATCTGCAACCAGTTCGAGCTCGGCCGACAGGGATTTGAAATGAGGCAGGGTGAAGCGATCGCCAAGGAAGCCATTGGGCAAGGTAAATGCCCCATTGTCGATCTTTACCTCGAGGGCGATTTCTTCATCATCGAGCCTTGCTCGAGCGGATACCGCCGCTGAGATGTCATCGGATAAGATAAAAGATCCGTTGAGTGCTTCCAGTCGGTGATTGGTTCCGTGTGTATTAAATGTCGGCGACAATTGACCACTTACCCCAATATGAAGCGATGATCTGCCAGTTTCGTGGATCACGATCAGGCATTGATCGAGGATCAGCGATTCAACGCCTAGCGGTAAAAGAAAGAGCTTGTCTGCAGGAAGCGAATCGCCGGTGCTGGTCTGAGGCTTGAACCCGGGCAGCACCAGTCGGCCATTTTCTCTTCGGAAGTGCAGAGTGGCATGATCCAATACCAGGGTGGAGATCTTTCTTTTGAGCAGCGACTGCGGGGTAAAGCGAATCTGAAACCGGGGAATGGAAATCACCGGGGAGCTGCCGTCATGCATCTCAACGCTGCCTTCCACGAGGTAGGGTGTGATTCTGCTCATACTGGCCCGGCTGAACGAAAAAGGAGTTTTTGCGAGCATTGAAGGAAGTACCATCCTGTCGATGAGAAAAGGCAGGGCCAGGAATCCGATCAGCGCGATAATGATCGAAATCAGCAGGAAAAGCGTTAATTTCTTCAGCAATGATCCGGCCATTGTAGGATGTATATTTGTTCTGTTGCTGCTGAGATTGCCTTAGTGTGGGGTAAAGGTAAAGGAATCAACAAGAAAATTATAGCAAAATCTGCGTTGCGAATAATAAGTCCCCTCAGTTCGAAAACTATTCCCTTTGGAGGCCGGTGGAGGCCGTGGTTCAGGAAAATTCTATTGCCATTGGCTAGAGATGAAAGTATAAACTCACCGGCTACCCTGAAAATTGTTTTTTAGTTCAAGCTCATCGTTGCACCATCAACATATCCTTGGACGAAATCATAAGCCTGCGGTAAGAGTGCCTCGCACGCCTTTGTCTCGACCTGCTTTTGCAAGGCACCGGTAATTTTCACAAAAGCTCGAATATTTGGCCAGAAGGTGGATCAGCCATGTCGCAAGAAATAGATTTTGATGAGATCCTCGCAAAATATCGTTCGGATCCCTACAACTATATCGATATTACCGCACCGCACACCGGCGTGGTTAACTTCTTCGTGGAAAAAGGCAACGGCGTCGATGCCCCCTCAGGCGAATGGAATCATATTCCCGGCACCCCCCTGTTCCAGATTATTCGGGAGAGAAACGAAAAAGCGATCACGGCACCAATCAGCGGTATTGTCTCAGAGATTCGTATCGAATTCCAGGGCCAGTTCGTCGAGGCTGGCGAAAAGCTGCTGACCATAAGACATCCGTTGAAAAAGAAAGACATCATCGAAGCTATTCTGAAGGAGGTGCTCTATCTTTTTCCGGCCCCGGAGACAGCAAAGTTTTTCTTTTCCATGGACATCCAATCGAGAATCGATCAGAAGGGTGCCGGCGGGGTCACCATCAGACCTGGTGATGAGGCTTTCACCATGTCGTTGATGAAGCGCGACACCCCCGTCTATTATTCGGGCGAGGAGGGTGTTATCCATTCGATCTATTTCAGGCCCGGTATCTCCGTCCCCCAGGGGGAGCCGCTCATAGGCGTATGTCCGGCTGATAAGCTGCCCTTGATCCAGAAAGTGATAACCAGGGTCAAGGCTGAATGGGACGCGATGTAAAATACCCGCAATGAACCCCCCGGCTTTCCAGTCCTGATTGACTTCGCATGGCTTCCTGCCCCACACCTGAAGAACTTACAAATTACCTAAAACGGAAGGAACTCCCGGCACGATTGGAGCGCTGGCAGGAAGACCAGGCTCGGCTGATCCTTCTCTATGGGGCTTTCGTCGGTTCGGTAATCGAGCACCACCAAACTTTGGATCGAACCATGCCCCATGCCCGGGCCCATGTCGAGGCCCAGGAAAAAAAATCAGTTTCTGTTGTCAACGGTACGGTCTTTTTAGCCGACACGCTGAGTGATTCAAAAGGTCGTTTCACCAGAGTCTGGCACGCTCCGCCTGGCGGTCTCTGGGGATCCGTAATATATATCAGCACACTTTTGCCCGGGTACAGGATGATGACGCCGCTTGCCGTCGGCGTGGCCTGCTGCGAGGCTATGCAGGCCAATGGTGCCAGCGGGGCTTCGATCCGCTGGATCAACGATGTGCTGATAGGCGGCCGCAAAGTAGGCGGTTTCCTGGCAGAAAATTTCTCCGGGCCCATCTCCGGGGAAGACTATTGTCTGCTCGGTTTTGGTATCAATCTCAACAATGAGGAGTTTCCCGATTATCTCGGTGAGATCGCCACGTCACTCTCTTTGGAGACTGGCAGGAGGGTCGATCTGGAGAGGTTCACCACCTGTTTTCTGGCTAAATTGAGTTGGAATATCGGGTTACTCTACTGGTGGGAAGCACAAGAGCTGGCTCGTCTATACGAAGCGGAAGAAAATGATGAGCACCCGCTGATCAGCAGATGGAAAGAACTTTCCGACACGCTGGGACGCAAGGTTCTGTTTGGTTTCGACGTACAGAAAGAACCTCAATACGAAGCAATTGTGAAAGGCATCACCAACGATGGCGGACTCAGACTTGAATTGGCCGACGGTTCAGAAACGGTAGAACACAGTGGCGAGATCCGCTACTTGGCCTGATAAGCTATCCGCTGCTCTTATCTTTGAGCGCCCTCCAGGAGTGAATGTCACGCTGGAAGAGATTTAGGCTGTAGCGACGGGAACAGTCGAGCATCTGTTCCAGCACAGCTCCACTTGGTTTGAAACGACTGAGCCTGGAGACAGGCTGTTGCTGCACGGCCATGATCATTTTCGTGGTCCCCGGCGCCAACAGCCGGCCACCGCTACCCTGACTGCCACTGCAGTTCCTGCATGTTATGGTGCCGCTCTGTACATTGAAGAACACCGCTGTATCCTCAGCAGGATTGGTGCCGCAGCCCTGGCAGACTGAAAAATCGGGACGATAGCCCAGAACATCAAAGAATTTGATCATGAACAGTGCCAGGACCTGCCTCTGGTCGATGCCGATATTCAGGGTGTGCAGGGCCCATAGTGCGAGCTGGAAGAGCTGGTCGTCATCCGAGGTTTCCCTGCTAGTCAGAAGCATATATTCCCTGATAATCGAGGCAACCTGGTAACTGGCCACATCGGTCCTCAAGGTGATAAAACTGTTCACCAATTCCGCTTCATCGAGCATGAACAGGCTGCCCGCTGACGATTTCGAGTATGATATCTGTAAAAAGGTGAATAGTTCGAGTTTGTTGACGAATCGTTTTTGACTGCGGTGGGCCCCTCTTGCCAGCGCACTTAACCTGCCAACCTCCTGGCAGTAGAACACTACAATTTTGTCAGATTCACCGTAATTAAGGCTGTCAAGGACAAGGGCGGGCAGGTCGGAACGGATGACAGGCATCGGGCGTGATACTGCTACTGACTGTCCGGATTTGATTTAGTCTGTTCAATTATTTCTATCTGTGGTTCCTGAAAATTTTTCAACCATTGGCTGATATGATTTGCAGGATTGTAGCCGGCATACCAGCAAATCCCGGCGCCAATCAATATAATCGCCAGTACAGTGATACCTAGGGCTGTCCTCAGAAAATGAGTGGGTCTCTCAGCCATACTGCCGATTTGTTTACCCTGCAGGTTCGTTGAAGCGTCGTCTGCTTTGCCTTTGAAATCGGCCTGCTGATAGTCGGAGAGAAAGCGTTCGACGATCTCTTCCTGGTCCAGGTTGAGCAATTCACTGTAAATTGCATAAAACCCCCTGGCAAAGGCCAGGGCCGGAAGAGAACTGTAATCATCGGCCTCCATGGCTCTGATTGTGGCCGGTGGGATTCTTGTCTCCTCGGCAACATCGCTGATGTCCAGCGATCGTTCCAGCCGCAGCTTCCTGAGCAGCATGCCCAAGGATTCGTTATCCGGAGTACTTAATTCCATGGTGAGAGTTTTATCATGAGCATGGGATTGCCAGGCGCCAAAGATTGAATAAATCAACTACAGAGAGGTGCGGATATAGGCCTCGCCTCTGATTTGCTCGATCCATTCCTTGAATTCTTTTCTCAACTCCTGGTCGTATAGTTTCTCTCTGATTTCTTCCTTAACCTCAGAATAGGGGGCAATTGTTACAATCCCACCCTGTTTGCTGGAGAGCAGCTTGAAAAATTGATATCCCACTGGCGTTTCAATGAGTGCACTGACCTGTCCAGGGTTCAGCGAAATCACAGCCCCGCGCATGTAGCTCGCCATTTCATCCTCCTCGAAGACACCGATATCACCTCCTTCGGCGGCAGACGGCAGATCGGAGAATTTGCGGGCCAGTTCCTTAAAATCACTGCCGCTTTGCGCCAGTTTGTGAACCCGTTCTGCGCGCTGCAAGGCTGAAAGTTTGCGCTCTTCGAGCTCTGCCGGGTCGAAGTTTTCGCCTTGGGTTTCTCCCCAGCTAATGCCGATCTGAAGAAGATAATAACCTCCCTCCGGAATGTGTTTCGTGTAGCTGGTATCGTAAAAGTCGAGGATGGCTTCTTCGGTGATCACAATTCTCGATCTGACGTCTCTGTTGAGCAGCTTGGTCTGATAAATCTGGCTTTCTAAATTACTGCGGAACGAGTCTTCATCAATGCCGTTCGCTTCAAGCTCGGCCAACAGTTGTTCCTTGGAGATATTGTTGGCAAGAAGCGTTTGTTCGACCATACCATCGATTTCCTCGCTGGTCACGATGATCCCCTGCTCGGCTGCCTCCTGCCGGATGAGTTTCTGGTCGATCATGCTTCTGAGGATATCTTTTCGAAGCTGCTCGATTGCGTTGAACCGGTTTTCTGGGGCCACTTTTAGGGCAATTTGCTTGAACTGTCCTTTTCCTTCCTCCTCGATTTCACTCAAGGTGATCACCTCGTTGTTAACTTCGGCTACGACCCGGTCGACCACCTCACCGTTGGCAATGGTGAAGAGACTAAGAAGAAAAATAAAACAGGTGGGGATCAGCAGTAAAAAGAATTTTTGATTGGCAACCATGTTTTTGTCGATATGGTAATTATAATACCAGTCGCATTTTCGGAGGTCGGCAAGGGGCGATCGAGCTGACGGCTGCCGCGCTCATTCTTGCCTTCCGCTGAAAAAGAACCAAATTATTTAGTAACGCCGCACTATAATACAGCAGAGCCAACAATTCTACTATTACCTTCGGAAAGCAGGCTCTAGTATGATGTGGCATTTAATCAGCGTCCCAGGTATCATTGACGCTGTGGCAACAACTCCACCAGGGAATGAAAAATGATTCGACAGATCACAATAGCAGTAATTTTTGCGTGGCTTATTGCTCTGATGCCACAGCCATACGTCGGAGATGTAAAAGCAGCCCCCAAAATGCCATCCTTCGAGCTCGAGGATGTGGTCAGTGGCGATCCCATTAGCTCGAGCAGCTTCGCAGGGAAAAGTTTGCTGATCACTTTCTGGGCCACCTGGTGTCCCCCCTGTATCCAGGAAATTCCCAATCTCATTAAACTTCAAAACGAATACGGTGCTAACGGTTTTTCAGTGGTGGCTATCTCAGTTGACCAGGAGAAAGGCGTGGTTCAGAAAATGGTCAATCGCAAAGAAATAAATTATCCCGTAATGATGGCCGACAAAGCGGTGACTCGCGATTTTGGCGGTGTGTATGGGATACCCACATCGTTTCTAGTAAGTAAAAAAGGCACCGTGGTAAAAAGGTATTCGGGTTTTATTCCCCATTCCGTTCTGGTCAAAGATCTGCAGCAGATTATCAACTGAACTAATTATTGAACTCCGAGTTCTTGACAATCGCCCATAAAAATTGTACGTTAGCGTATGCTTAAATAGAGGCTTGGCATCCAGCGATCATTCTTCGTTGCAAATATTGCTGAGTATTTTACACTCGTTGCGAAAGCCGGAGAGGTTCTGGCGCCTAGATAAATCGTTTAAAGGAGATCGATCATGAAGAAAGTTTGTGCTGCTGCGTTTGTCCTGATGTTTGTTGCATCCACCGCGAGTATGAGTTTCGCCGCCAAGGTCAAGTGTGAGGTTACAGAGGTTAACGAAGCTGATGGTATGGTTATGCTGAAGTGCGAGAAGCCTGATAAGTTCAAAGCAGGGGATAAACTCAAAGTCAGCACGGCCAAAAAGGGTGCTGCAGTAGAAGGTTGCTAATTGACATAGAGCCTTAATTTCAGTAGTCTGGAGGGTTGGTTGACGCGCGTCAACCAACCCTTTTTTTTGCAAAAACGAAAATCACTGTCTCCATCGTTTGGGACAGGCTGAATTCATACAGAACTTAATCCGGAGTCCCGTGGAACTGATTAAGGCCATTATTCTTGGAATTGTGCAGGGAGCCACCGAATTTCTTCCGGTCTCCAGTTCGGGTCATCTGGTGCTCGGGTCCCATATCCTGGGGTTCCAGGAGCAGGGGATTGTGTTCGATGTGTTGCTGCATCTCGGCACCTTGGTTTCGGTGGTGGCGGTTTTCAGACAGGAGCTTTCAACAATGGCCAAGGCACCGTTCCTCTGGATGCTGAACAAGCTGGACGATAAAGGTCGCCATTACCTTCTCTGGGATCTCTATGTGGTGGTCGCCACGATACCTGCCGTCTTCGTTGGTCCTTTCTACAAAGAGCAGATTGAGAAAATGTTCACCTCGGTAGCGGTCGTCTGCTTCATGCTTATCGTCACCGGCCTGATGATGATCACTGCCCAGTTTATTACCGACAGAAGCCGACCGGTGAACGGCGCGCGAGCATTTTTGATGGGCTGTGGGCAGGCGTTTGCCATCATACCTGGAGTGTCCCGTTCGGGGACCACAATTTTTATTGGTATGCTTCTTGGCATAAATCGTGAAACTGCAGCTCGATTTTCATTCATCATGTCCATTCCGGCGATTCTCGGTGCCGCGGTGCTGAATTTCGGGAAATTATTAGCCCATCCCCCAGCCTCAGGCGCACTACTGGTGTATGCCGCCGGCACCATATCAGCAGCGCTCACCGGCTATCTGGCGATAATATTGTTGCTGGAGGTTATCAGGAAGAACAGGCTTCAGTGGTTTGGTTACTACTGTCTGGCAGTGGCTTCCGTAGGTTTAATTGTACTTTATGCATAATCGTGATCGAACCCCGGAAAGCCGCATGACCTTGAATACCAAACCTGCCGACAACCCTCTTTATCCGGTTAATCTCGACATTGGCGGCAAACGTTGCCTGGTGGTGGGAGGAGGTTCTGTTGCGGCTCGTAAAGTGAAGGCCCTGCTGCTTTGTGGAGGCCAGGTGCAGATAATCAGTCCCCACGCCTTAGAAATGATATCCCGGCTCGCAGAGGAAGGTAGAATAGAGTGGTTGAAAAGAGCATATCGAGCAGGCGATGCAAAAGAAGCGTTTTTGATTTTCGGGGCGACCGATGACCCGAAGGTGCAGAAGCAGATTGCCGAGGATGCCGCCCGCTACCACGTGCTGCTCAATAGTGCCTATGAACCCGAGCTGTCAGACTTTCACGTACCTGCCAAAATCAGGCGACGGGATTTAGTTATAGCCGTATCCACCGGGGGGGGGAGTCCTGCTCTGGCATTATTGCTCAAAGAGCAACTTGCCAACGAGTATGGCGAAGAATATGGTGTGCTGGTGGATTTGATGGCCAAAATTCGCCGTCAGGTGGTTACCAGAAACAGCGTTACCGAGGAAAACAAGGCGCTATTCAGGGCGGTTCTGGAATTGCCGGTGCTCGATTGTATCAAACGACAGGATTGGGCCGGGTTGGAAGAGCAGTTGAAGATTGTGCTGCCTGCAGAGATCGATGCGGGCCTGCTGGTAAAGGAAGTTCTCGAAGAACTGAAGCGGGGAAAAAACGGAAACTAGAGTGATGAGCCAAGTGACACTTATCCAAGAAATCAATTACCTGCTTTTTCTTGCTGTCCTTGCTGTAACCGTGCTTTCCTGCGCGGTGTATCTGGTGTTTTTTCTATACCAGAAAAATCAAATGCGCAAGTGGGCCCGGTTCCTGTTGATTGGTTCGTGGCTGCTGCAGTCCGGATATATTATCACCCGTTTCATTTCCATCGGCCATACGCCGATCACCACCTACCATGAGGCGGTTTTCTTTTTCGCCTGGGCGACCACCACGGCCTATATCAGTTTCCGCTGGCGCTATACAGTAAAAAATTTTGGTACTTTCGTATCTGTGCTCATTCTTGGCCTGCTGCTCGGCTCCGCCTTTGCTTCCCGGGAGGTGATCCCCCTTGAGCCCGCCCTCCAAAGCTTATGGCTGCCGGTACATGCCGGCATAAGTCTTGTTGCCTATGGCTTCTTTGGACTGGCGTTTTGTGGTGGTCTCATGTACCTGCTGCAAGAACGGGAGCTGAAGAGTAGAAAGCTCGGCTATTTCTTCTCCAGGCTTCCCTCACTGGAGGCCCTTGATCAGCTCAATGCGCACTGTTTAGCGGTAGGTTTTGCCTTTTTGACCCTGGGGATGGTGTCCGGTATTTTCTGGTCCAAGCAGGCCTGGGCTACTTACTGGCGGTGGAATCCCAAAGAGGTGTGTTCACTCATTATATGGTTGATCTACCTGGTGCAGATTCATCAGCGGTTTACCGTCGGCTGGCGCGGACGCCTTGCGGCACTGATGATTGTCGGCGGATTCACTTTGGTAATGATTACACTGTGGCTGGTATTAAACTGACCAGATGTAGCCATGTCGAAAAAACATATCAGTCTCATCGGAGTGAATCACAAATCCACACCACTGGAAGTCAGGGAAAAGATCGCCTTGACCGGCGGCTACGAGGAGGCGTTGAACAGGCTCAGAAACGAGCAGGTGCTTGAGTTCTACCTGCTTTCCACTTGCAATAGGGTGGAATTGCTCTGGGTGGCCGAGGATACGGTCGAAAGTACGCCGAAAATGCAGCGATTTCTGTTTGGTGAGGCGGTTGTCCCCGAACAGTGGGACGGGTATTCCTACGTGTATCGCGACCATGAAGCGGTCAACCATCTGTTTAAAGTGGCTGCCTCTTTGGATTCGCTGGTCGTCGGAGAGGCGCAGATTCTTGGTCAGATCAAGGAGGCCTACCGATATGCCTCCCAATTTGGCTGCACGGGACCGCTGCTCAATAAACTCCTGCATAAGGCCTTCTCAGTAGCCAAGCGGATCCGCAGTGAGACCGGCATCGGCTCTGCAGCAGTCTCCATAAGCTCAGCAGCCGTGGAACTGGCAAGAAAGATTTTCGGCAATCTGGACGACAAAAAGGTATTGCTCATAGGTGCCGGCGAGATGGCGGAACTCGCTGCGGAACATCTTCTTGGACAGGGTGTAAAAGGAATAACGGTGGCCAACCGGACCCTCTCGCGGGCGGTGGATCTGGCCCAGCGCTTCAATGGCAGTGCCTGCAGCCTGGAAGAGATAACTGAGCAGATTGAGACGGTGGATATCATCGTTTCCTCCACCGGCTCTAGTGAATTGATTATCAGAAGTAAAGATGTCCGGCCGCTCATGAAAATCAGAAGAAACCGGCCGTTGTTCTTTATCGATATAGCCGTCCCCCGTGATCTCGACCCTGAGCTCAACGAGATTGATAACGTCTTTCTATACGATATCGATGACCTGAGTCAGGTGGTTGAAATGAACCGCTCCGAGCGGGACAAAGAGGCAGTTAAAGCGGCACGCATCGTCGAAGAGGAGACCCTTAAATTTAGTAGGTGGCAGGAGGGGTTGACCATCACTCCTACGATCTCGGCGCTCAGGGCAAAAGCGGACGAGATCTGTACCAGCGAAGTATCGAAGACTTTGGCGAGAATGGAATTGTCAGACTCGGACCGGCAGAAAGTCGAGAAACTCGCCCAGGCCATTACCGCAAAAATGCTGCACAATCCCCTGAGGTTCCTCAAGAGCGAGAGCTGCCGGAAAGGTGATGACTCCAAAATAGATATGGTCAGAACCGTGTTCGGACTTGAAAATGACGACGCCGACAGATGACATCGAAGCCCTCGTTGAAGATGAGTGGTATGCGGTCCGCTACTCGGGGGAAATTCCCGAGGTCGCCTACCACGGCGCCGTTTTTCATCTGACCGAGGCGGCCAACGGACCGCAGTTAGAGCTGAGTCGCAGTCAGCAGTCCAGGCTGCTCGAGGCGGTCATCCAGCGTTATCTCGAGATAACCATCAGGGACCTTCTTCCAGAGAACAAGGAGACCACCGGCTACCGGGGCCTCAAACGCTCTTATATAAATTGGCAGCGTTTTCTGATCTTCTGTGAGCGTAACGCGGTCAACGGATTTTTCTACCAGAAAACGATTGCCACAGCACTGACCGAATTCCTGCACCACGAGGCGGGCCTGGTCGAAGTCGGCGAAGTCCACACCGAACTCAACTGCAGCTACGAAGAACTGCTCAATTACACGCAGCTTCTTGGCCTTGATCTTAAGGTCATACCCGCCGCGGTGAGAAACTACTTATTGAACTGCTGAGGATTTTCTGTTTTCGGGTATTTTATCTCGTTTACCTCCATCTTTTTCAACGCTGCATCCAAAGGATCGATGCCGAGGGTTGAGGCGAGCAGACTAAGGTAGATCATAACATCGCCTATTTCTTCTTTAAGGTGAGTTCGGGTTTGCCGATCCGGATAGAGGCTTTGGTCTGGGGTCATCCACTGAAAGATTTCAAGCAGCTCGGCACATTCAACCGAGAGGGCCATAGCCAGGTTTTTAGGGGTGTGAAATTGCTGCCAATTTCTCTCCGCCCTGAATCTCTCGATGTGGTTCAGCAATTTTTCCAGCTTATCGGTCTTGGTCATGGTATTTGTCATAGTAATTGTCGATTTGTTCTGGTAAGACTGCAGGCGACCTTGAAAAATTGTCTTTCCGCCCAATCGTGTTGGTGTGCATGGATAGTTCGGCCTCAAAGATTGTACCAATTCAAAAGGAGAAATTCCAACGCGCACCTCAACCTTGAGCTGATTGTGCAAAATCACCTGCGGGCCGTCACGGTTATGGCCCAGCTTTCTGGTATCTTTCATTATTTACGACATTATGAAAAACAGTAGATGTAAATTACTAGTTACTCTCATCTTCTTAATACTTCTGCTCAGCCCCATCGCGGTGGTGGGCCAGGGTGAAGCTGAAGTCGATGATAAACGCAACAAGCTGATCGGCTACATGCTTGGTAAACAGCTTCCTTCCATCCATTACAGCGACAAGCAGGTTGACGACAAATTGGCCCAGGCGGCTTTCGATTTATATCTCAAGCAGCTCGATTTTCAGAAAAGGTTTCTGCTCGCCAAAGATGCTGACTATCTGAGTTCCTATGCCACCCTGATCGATGACAACCTGTTGCGCGGCACCATCGTACTGCCGCCAGCGGGCTACGACATCATGGTTTCGCGCATCGACCAGGCGAATCGGCTGGTCGATATGTTGCTGGTAGATGGCCTCGATGCCCGGGGCGGGGCGTCGATGGAGACTGACCCTGAAAAAATCGATTTTGCTGTCGATGAAGCTGAACTCACCCAGCGCTGGCGCTTGATTCTCAAAGCGGAGATTATGAACCGTTATCTTGACCTGGAGGAGGAGTATCAAGCAGAGGGTAAAAGCATCGATCAGGATGCACTGTGGCAAGAGGCGAGCGACAGGGTCAGCAAACGCTTCAACGATTTTTTCAACCGGCTGAACCAGGAAACCCTGCAGGATCACTATGACCGCTTCTTCAATGCAGTTGCCCGTGCGTTTGATCCCCACACCAACTATATGGCACCGGACCGGAAGGAGGACTTCGACATCCATATGCGCGGCAGTCTTGAAGGCATCGGTGCACTGCTTAGAGAAGAAGATGGCTTTATCAAGGTGGTCAGGATTATTCCGGGAAGTGCTTCAGCCCGGGAGGGACGGCTGACGGCCGAGGATATAATTCTGGCAGTTGCCGAAAGGGACGGGGAACCGGTGGAAATCACCGATATGCGTTTGCGCGACGCAGTACGTCTGATCCGCGGCCCGAAAGGAACCGAGGTGAGGTTAACGGTTCGTAAACCGGACGGTACCAAGGATATCATTGCCATCACCCGGGATGTGGTCCAGATCGAGGAAACATTTGTCAAGTATGCGGTACTCGAAGCCAAGGATGCCAAGTTCGGCTACATTAGAATACCAAGTTTTTACCGGGATTTTGAAAAAAGCCGCAACGGTGAGGGCCGAAATTCCACCAAGGATACTCGAGATGCCATCATGGAACTGCGCAATCAGGGCATAGAGGGGATCATTTTGGATCTCAGAAACAATGGCGGCGGCTCTCTGGTCGATGCGGTGGACATTACCGGCCTGTTTATCGATAAAGGGCCGGTTGTGCAGGTCAAGAACAGCCAGGGCATGAAACGGGTACTCCAGGATGACGATGATACCTTGGTCTATGACGGTCCACTAGTGGTATTGGTAAATCGCTTTTCGGCTTCTGCCTCAGAAATCGTAGCCGCAGCGCTGCAGGACTATCGTCGGGCTATTGTGGTCGGCGGCCAGCATACCCATGGCAAGGGGACAGTCCAGACGATAATTGATCTCAACGAAAATATCCCGCTCCTGCACCTGCGGCGCTACGATGACCTGGGCGCCCTGAAGGCGACCATCCAGAAATTTTACCGGGTTGACGGCGGCTCGACTCAATATAAGGGAGTCGTGCCGGATGTCATCTTGCCCAGTTTGTTTCAAAACCTTAAATCCGGTGAACAGTACCTGGACTATTCCCTTCCCTGGGACCAGGATGAACCGGTTAGATACGATGCTTATGGTGACAAGGTTGGCGATCTGCAGACCATCATAGACAGGAGCAGAGCTCGGGTCAAAGAATCCACCGATCTTCTTCTCATCGAAGAGGAAGCGGCCCGATCCGCCAGAAGATCGGAACAGACGGTTGTCGAACTCGATCTTGATTCCATGCGTGCCAAGCGACAGGAAGAAAAGCAGGCGCGTGAAAAAGTCGGCGCTCATTACTCCAGAATGGAAGAAGAGAACTCGGAAGACCCATCCAACGCCGAAGACACACCGGAGCCGCCCGAAAACGATCCAGAAGATGACTGGATTGCCGATCTCGCCGGTGATCCTTACGTCACCGAATCAGAAATGATTATCAACGACCTCGTGCAGTTGCTTCGCAACTAGTTTCCCCTGGTAAAACAACCAAGTGACGGACTTTTTCAGGTCCGTCGCTTGGTAAAATAATCTTGCGTATTAAGCACAAAGGTGATAAAAATGATCATTTGTGAATGGGCATTCATTCACGTGTGGAAAATTGATGTTAAACATTTGTAATTATTGACATAACCATTGGTTGCCGCAAGGTTGGCGGGATGAAGTTAGAGGAAGCGCTGCACAACAACAGATACAAAATCGTTGACAGGTGGGTGCAATACACCTTGGAAACGTATAAGGCTTCTCAGTTCTTCACCCGTGAAAAGGATAGTTTTGCCAATCCGATCGGTGGTACCGTTCGGGATTCACTCAGAAAAATTTTTTCCCTGCTGATTAAAAACCAGGAGACGGCTAACTACAAAGAACCGCTCTCCCGCCTCATGCATCTTCGCTCGGTGCAGGAATTCACTCCATCCCAAGCTGTCGCTCCGCTGAATGCGGTCAAACACATCACCAGAGATGTACTGGCAGCCGACAAAGCAACCAAGCTTCTCATCGGGGAACTCTACGATTTTGAGTTCAGCGTCGATCTCGCAGTACTGGCAGCCTTTGACCTCTATGTCGAATGCCGTGAAAAAATATACAAGATCAGGGTCGAAGAAATCAGATCGGGTAAAGAACTGTTGACAGATGGCGCTTGTCCTTCAAAAGCGCTTAAAAATATAACGGATATCAAAAGGTAAAAGTAGGTAACCGGCCCCGGAGGAAGACGCTTTTGTGCAGCTTTGTTCCGGGGCCCAAAACATTTTAAAGAAGCGAGGTTAAGAAATGAAGTATGGCTTACCATTGGTGGCGGTCATCGGCTTGATACTGGTTGCCTGGCTAGGTTCCATGATACCGGGAATGCAATACTTCTTCGGTGTTGCCATCCCGTATCTGGCAGTTTTGGTCTTTCTGGGCGGCTTTGTCTACCGGGTCGTTCAGTGGGGTAAATCGCCGGTCCCCTTTTCTATCCAGACCACATGCGGTCAGGGGAAATCTCTGGATTTCGTCAAACATGACCGTCTGGAAAGCCCCCATACGACCACCGAGGTCGTGGCCAGGATGGCACTGGAGGTTCTGACCTTCAGGTCTTTGTTCAGGAATACCAAGTCGGAGTTATATGACGGACCCAAAATCACTTACGAATCATCAAAGTGGCTGTGGCTGTTTGCATTGCTTTTCCACTACTCTTTTCTGATCATAGTCATCCGCCATATGCGGCTCTTCCTGAATCCGGTCCCCGAGTTCATTGTCTGGCTAGACTGGGCTGATTCGATGTTTGAGATAGGCAATCCGGCGCTCTATCTGACCGATGCCGGCCTGCTGATTGGACTTATCTATCTGTTCAGCAGACGGTTCACCAACCGGCAGGTCCGCTACATCTCCCTGTCCAGCGATTATTTTCCACTGCTGCTGCTTATCGCTATCGGCGTCACCGGCGTGTTGATGAGGATGTTCCTGCGCGGAGGGATCGATATCGCTGCGATTAAACAGCTTGGGGTCGGGCTGGTGACCTTCAGTCCGGTAATTACCGCCGATATCGGGTCGATCTTTTATATCCACCTTTTCCTGGTCTGTGCGCTGCTGGTCTATTTTCCGTTTTCCAAGCTCATGCACCTGGGTGGAGTGTTTTTAAGCCCGACGAGGAACATGAGAAACGATTCGCGGCAGGTTCGCCACATCAACCCCTGGAACCCCGATATCAAGGTACATGCGTACTCGGCCTATGAAGACGAGTTTCGGGACTTCATGGTGGAATCAGAGATTCCGGTGGAAAAAGAGCCCGAACCCAAAGAAGAACCTGCGGAAGCGCCGGCTTAGGACAATAAACTGAAGTGATTAAAATCAGCATATAAGGATTAATACGATGGCAGTTGCAAAACTAGAACAACTATCCCAAAGCGTCGCGCAGGATCCGTCCATGGCTACCGGTGCCGTGCCGACCAATGACTGGATGGATATCCCGGTGGTTTTCAAACCCGGGAATTACGCCTATCCTGCCAAAAAAGACAAAGTGGAGTATCTCGACTCTCAGAAGGGGCTGCACTTTCCCAATGCCCGGGAATGGTCGCCTGAAGACGACGACTGGAAGCTCCCGGAAAACTGGAAAGAGATCATCATCGACGGGCTTGGCGAGCGGCTCGAGAAGTTCAGGTCCCTGAAGATATTCATGGACTGCTGCGTACGTTGCGGGGCCTGTGCCGACAAGTGTCATTTCTATCTCGGCACCGGCGATCCGAAAAATATGCCGGTGCTGCGGGCCGAACTGCTCCGCTCGGTCTACCGCAACGACTTCACACTGGCCGGCAAGATTCTCGGCAAAATGGCCGGCGGCCGGGAAATGACCGTGGGCGTGCTCAAGGAATGGTTCATGTACTCCTATCAGTGTACCGAGTGCCGCCGCTGTTCAGTCTTCTGTCCTTACGGCATCGACACCGCCGAAGTGACCATCATGCTGCGCGAATTGCTGCATCTGGTCGGGGTGGGCATCAACTGGATTCTGGAGCCAGTGTCGAACTCCAACCGGACCGGCAACCACATGGGCCTGCAGCCCCATACCTTCAAGGACAACGTCGATTTTCTCACCGAAGATATCGAAAACCTGACCGGCATCAAAATCGAACCGACTTTCAATCGTAAAGGTGCTGAGATACTTTTCATCACCCCCTCGGCCGACGTTTTTGCCGAGCCCGGCCTCTACACCGCCATGGGTTACCTGATCCTGTTCGAGCACATAGGTATCGACTACACCTGGTCGACCTATTCCTCTGAAGGCGGCAACTTCGGCCTGTTCACCAACAATGAGGCGATGAAGAAGCTCAACGCCAAAATGTACGCCGAAGCCGAACGGCTCGGCGTCAAGTTCATCCTGGGCGGCGAGTGTGGGCACATGTGGCGGGTTCTGCACCAGTACATGGATACCATGAATGGCCCGGCGGATTTCCTCGAAGTGCCCACGTCGCCGATCACCGGAACGGTATTCGACAATGCCGCTTCGACCAAGATGATCCATGTCAGTGAGTTCACTGCAGATCTGATAAAACATGGAAAGCTGAATTTGGACAAGAGCCGCAACAGCCACGTCAAAGCAACCTATCATGACTCATGCAACACAGCGAGAGCCATGGGGCTCATGGATGAGCCGCGCTATATTCTCGACCACGTGGTGGACTGGGTGGAGATGCCTGAGAACACGATACGCGAGAAGACCTTTTGCTGCGGTTCCGGCACCGGCCTGAACACCGACGAGATCATGGAACTGAGGATGCGTTCGGGGCTGCCGCGTGCTAACGCGGTCAAGTATGTTGAAGAGAAGCATGGGGTCAACTTGCTCTCCTGTGTCTGTGCCATTGATCGGGCTACGCTGACCTCCCTGATGGACTACTGGAATCCCAATGTTGGCGTCTGCGGTGTCACCGAACTGGTTGGCAATGCCATCGTTTTAGAAGGTGAGACCAGAGGCGAACTCGATGAAGGTCTGCGGACCATGGTATTCTAACCCTGACCGGAATAGAGGAGAAACGAATAATGTATAATAAAGGATTAATAGTTTCGGGACTCGTTATTTTCGTCCTGCTAGTGACGTTTCCCATCTGGTTTAACGGTTTGGATGCCGGCCCGCTGCCTAAACCCGAACTGCCTCCCAATGGGACCAAAGAGTGTGTGGCGCCGGTCGCTGAGATGCGTGCTAAGCACATGCAGTTGCTCAACGAATGGCGTGATGACGTGATTCGCAACTCAAATCGCGAAAAAATCGTCGTGGCCGGGGTTGAATATGGCA
Source organism: Desulfofustis sp. (assembly GCA_013042475.1). GTDB lineage: Bacteria > Desulfobacterota > Desulfobulbia > Desulfobulbales > Desulfocapsaceae > JABDQA01. Next base: position 936 of record JABDQA010000111.1, on the reverse strand, counting down.
AGGGGCTGCAGCTGGCCTGCATGGAATGCCATTCCAACAAAGAGAAGTTCTGCGATTCCTGCCACGAATACGCGGCAGTACAGCCTACCTGCTGGGAGTGTCACATCACCCCCACTGAGGCAGCGAAAAAGGAGGCACAGTAATGGATAACAAAAGAAGAAAATTCCTGAAGATGGCCGGCGCGACGGTACTTGCCGGCATCAGCGCCCCCACGATAGTCAAGCTGTCTTCCAATCATGCCGTGGCAGCCAGTGGCGGCGAAGATGCTGCTCCTGCCGCCGCCCATGGTGAGGCTGATGCGCAACATGGTGAGGAGCAGAGCTCCGGCGTACGGCTGGGGATGGTGATCGATATGCGCAAGTTCTACGACGACCAACCACTGCTGGAAACAGCCATCGCGGCCTGTAACAAGGCACATAATGTTCCCGACCTACCCGAGCGCAAAAGCGAGATCAAGTGGATCTGGAAAACCGGTTATCACAACGCCTTTCCGGAGCACTCCCACAACCATCGCTCGCAAACCATAGAAAACAGCCAGTTTCCGGTACTCTGTAACCATTGCGACAACCCCTCCTGCGTGAAGGCGTGTCCGACCAAGGCCACCTTCGTGGTCGAGAAGAACGGCATAGTGGCCATGGATTTTCACCGCTGCATCGGTTGTCGTTTCTGCATGGCGGCCTGCCCGTATGGGGCCAGGAGCTTTAACTGGCAAGATCCACGACCGTTTATCAAAGAGTACAATGCGAATTTTCCAACCCGGGGACGCGGTGTCGTGGAGAAGTGTAACTTCTGCGGCGAACGTCTGGCGTTGGGCCTCGAGCCTGCCTGTGTCGAGACCTGCAAGGGAAGTGGGGCGATCGTCTTTGGCGACCTCAACGATCCCCATTCTGAAGTGAGGGAGGTGCTCAACAAGGAGTTCACCATTCAACGTAAACC
>JABDQA010000107.1 GCA_013042475.1 Desulfofustis sp. | reverse complement strand
GCATCTTTTATTGGTTACAACGAGGCAAAACGATTCTCCAAGGAACCCGAAAAATTCGGGACCGGCGTCCTCGAGGGGGTTGCTGCTCCGGAATGCGCCAACAATTCCGCCACCGGCGGTGCGATGATACCGACCATGGCCCTCGGAATTCCCGGCAGCGGAACCACGGCCGTTATTCTGGGCGCCCTGCTGGTACATGGTATGAGGCCGGGTCCGCTGCTATTTATCCAGAATACGGACGTGGTCTATGCCGTATTCATTGGCATGTTCTTCGCCAATTTGATGTTTCTCGGATTGGGGCTTGGGGGCGCAAAGGTGTTCTCCCAAATCCTGAGGGTCCCAAATTATGTGTTAAGCCCGATTATTCTAGTGCTCTGCGTGGTTGGCACGTATGCGCTTCACAATAACATGGCTGACGTCTGGATAATGTTGATCTGCGGGCTGGTGGGCTACAAGATGAAGGAATACGGCTTTGCCGCGGCGCCAATCGTACTGGGACTCGTACTTGGAGAGCTGATCGAGATATCCCTGCGCCGCTCGCTGATCGTGTTCGATAATAATGCATTCATCTTTTTCACCCGACCGTGGGCCCTGACCTTCATAATCCTAACGGTCCTGGGACTGTGCTCACCGGCTATCCGCACCTGGGTCGAGAACCGCGGGCAGAAAAATAATAAGCAATCGGCGGCTGAATGAAGCTGAATCACGGCCTTTCACCCAACCGCAAGACTTGGGTTCTACCAAGCTAAGGAGTAAGGAGTGAAGACTATCGCGGTACACCTTGATCGCTGCACCGGTTGCAAGACGTGTGAACTCTATTGTGCAACCGAGCGAGGCAGCAATGGCAAAACATTGCTGAAAGCTGCCCAGGAGGAGGTAGTTCCCAAGGCAAGGATACGGGTCGAGGGCAGCAACCAGGTGTCTGTGGCCCTGCAATGTCGACACTGTCTAAAAGCCCCCTGTATCGACGCTTGTCTAACCGGGGCGCTGGCCCGTGATAATGAAACAGGGGCAGTTCTGCTCTGGGAAAATAACTGCATAGGCTGCTGGACCTGTACGCTGTTTTGTCCGTACGGAGTCATCTATCCCTGGCCGGAGCGCAAGATCGCGATGAAATGCGATCGCTGTAATTTCATGGAAGTTCCGGTTTGTGTCGATGTCTGTCCAACCAAGGCACTTGAACTACTAGAGATGAGCCAGTACGAGGCGGCCATCGGCCGTAAAACTGGACGACTGGTTGGTGACCTGTGTGACGACAACCAGCGAGGAAATATACTGCTGCTCGATCTGGCGAGCCCAAACGATCGCTGATAATGAAAAATTCAGGATTCTAAGAGAAATATGGAAACGATTCATCTGAAAACACCTGATCCAGTGAGTCAGCATCTGCTGCGTTCTGCAGCTCAACAGGGTATCGATCTCCCCTGGGAGCGCTACGAGAAGGCACAGCCCCAGGATGGCTTCATGCGGTTGGGACTTTATTGTCCCCTCGAATGTTTGCATGGTCCGTGCAGGATTGACCCGTTCAGCCGCGGTCCCACTCAAGGCATCTGCGGCCTGGGGCGAGAACAGATGGTGGCGGCGACGCTGCTGAGGCTCTGCCAGAAAGGGGCGACACAGGCCCTGGCTGGAGCACCACACTGTAATGATGCAAACGGCCTGGAGCTCTCGGGAGCCCTTGGGAACCTGATCGACAAAACACTCACTGCCACCCGGCAGGATGACCTCTCTTGTTCAGAGATTTTCGAAGCAGCGGGCCTGCTGCAGCGTTCTTTTTGCAGCCAAGAAAAATTCCTCCAGAAAGCGTTGCGACTTGGACTTCTGACCTTGGCTCTAGTCGATCAGTCCAGCATTTCTGCGAAGGTTGATACTCTGGAGTGCAGCACGGGCTATGGTGTGATTCCGGAAGCTCCAGTCAGAGTCGGTTTCAGCGGTCGACCACCTCAGGGCCTAATAGATGCCCTGGAGAAGGGCCTACTGAATGGGCCTGCGCCTTCTGCCGCTCTGTTATCCCTGGGTGATTGGCTCCGACTCGATGGTCGGTACATGCCGATTGGTGTTACCTCGGGTGAAGCCGAGTTGCTGCTGAGCAGCGGCGCTATCCATCTGCTGGTCGCAGGTCCGGGAACCGATCCCGGGGTTATTGCGCTCTGCAAGCAGATGAATGTACCGGTCGTAATGGACTATCAGACAGCAGACCCTGGCGACATTCTCAAGCAGGCCAGGACCCGTGCCGCACAATCGTCCTACCCGGATCTATTCGCCGACGTACCCGCCGGACTGTTGACTCGGGTAATCATGTCTCCCGATTCGTTTTCGAAGACAATAGTAAATGACTCTGTGGACCAGGTCGCCCTGATTGGCGGAGCCGACACTCCACACTTGCCGCTCGGCAGCCTTGCTGGCGACCTGTTCACGGCTTTGACAGGCACCAACGTGAAGATTGCGGGCTGGGGGGATACGGCTCTGTGGATGGCCAGACGAGCACAGGTAGATGCAAGTGTTGACCAGCCATTGATCCTGGAGAATAACCAGGGACCACTGCTGGCGATCAAAGGATTAGCAGAGGCGGAAAAACTCCATTGCCTCAAAGGAGTCTGCTTTGCCGGTATGAGAGATGTCCTGGATCTCAATATTGCCCTGGGGTTAGCTTACATAGGGTTCCGGGTCAGTATCGCTACGCCGATTCCGTTACATGGCAGCAATGTTGTCAACCAGACGCTGTCGCAGCTGATAGTGGAGAATGGAGGAGAACTGCTTCATTTTGATCACCCAGCCGAAGCCGGGGATCTGGTGAGCTGGTTCACTGCTTTATAAAAATCACGCGGATGGCGACCATGTATGGAGCTGTGTTGTGGATTGCGTAGTGATCGGTGGTGGCGTTGCCGGCATGCAGGCGGCGCTAAGTTTTCGCAAAGCGTATTCGGAAAAAACCGTTACCCTTGTCGATAACGAGAGCGAAGTCGGATACTATCGCACTCTACTTCCCCAATTTATGAACCGCACTCTGCCAGAGAACAAATTGTTCTTCTGGCAGGACCAGGATGATCCTCGGTTCACCATAATTTCCGGGGTACGGGTCGAGAGCTTGGAGCGCGAGAACAGGGCACTGGTGTTGAGCGACGGGTCCCAGATTCCTTACCGGAGGCTGATAATCGCCTCGGGGGGGCGCCCGGTTATCCCGCCGGTCTGTGGAGCTGCAGGAATCGCTGGTGTCTTTACGGTACGTAGCCTGACCACGGCCAGAGCAGCTCGGGTCTGGCTGCCGCAGCACCCCGAAGTCGTCATCGTTGGTGGCGGACTGGTTGGGGTGAAGACGGCTGCCTACCTCGCCAGCCAGGACATACCGGTCACCCTGATCGAGAAAGAAAACCACCTTCTGCCTCAAGCACTGTCCAGCCAGGCGGCAAAGTTGGCAGAAGAGCATTTGCTGAGAAATAAGGTGCAGCTGCTGCTGGGCAGCACCATCGAAGACATTCAGTCGTCTAGCGGATCAATCAGTGCAATCAAGGCCAGCGGCCAATGGGTGAACTGCCGGACGCTATTCGTGGCGGCAGGATCAGTTCCCGAAGTCACCTTTCTTGCCGACTCAGGCCTTCTCAGGGAAGGCAACTTGGAGGTAAATCGAGCGCTGCAGACCACCGATGCGAATATCTTCGCAGCGGGTGATGCCGTCACCATTGTGGAGCGCGACAACTTTACTCCGTGGACCTGGCCACAGGCTGCGGTACAAGGGCAGCTCGCGGCGCATAACCTGTACTTACCGGCCCCGTTTTCATTGTCCTGTTTGTCTCGGGTCAATGCGATGAATCTGCACGGCCTCTCCCTCGTGGTACTCGGTATCCCGGTCGAAGGGGCTGAGCGGTGCGTTTATACGAACCCTGCAGCTGGAGTATACCGGGAGCTCTATCAGGTCGACGGCAGGATTGTCGGAGGGGCACTGGTTGGTGACATTACGAACGCGGGAAAGCTGCATTGGATGATGAATATCGGTGACCGCATCGATACAGATTTCACCGAGCTTCTCGAGCCCCGTCTTGAGACATTTGCCAAGATGTCACCAAGTTGTGCCAAACTTAACCAGCGGGCCGTATTTCTGCCTTCCTAGGGAGTGAGACAGATGATCGTTTTCAAGGATGTGTGTGTGGGCTGTGGCAGATGTCAACCTTATTGCCCAGCCGGAGCAATTCATTTTGATGATTACCGTTCCACTGTCGACCAGGAACTCTGTTTCGAATGCGGCACCTGTCTGCGCAGTGAGATCTGCCCGGTCGACGCTATCCAAGAACCTGCCAATGTCTATGAGTATCCGCGCGCATTGAGGAAGTATTTTAGTGACCCAACTTCGACCCATGCCGTAACCGGTATTCAGGGGCGTGGAACCGAGGAATCCAAGACCAATGATGTGACACTGCGGTGCGGTTTGGACCAGGTCGGTATAGCAATAGAGATCGGCCGCCCAACGCTTGGCATGGGACTCGAAGAGATCCAGAAAATCACCCGGGTACTGGCCCGTAACGGTATCCATGAAATCGAGCCTAACAACCCTATTAACTCGATGATTCTCGACCATCAGAGCGGAGATCTAAAGCCAGAACTGCTCGATGAACGGGTACTAAGTGCGATCATTGAAATGAGTATCGACAAAGAGCGGCTACCCGATATCCTGAGAGCCATCAAGGAAGTGATCCCGGAACTGGATTCCGTCTTTACACTCGATGTGGTGACCATGTTGGAGCCCGGTCTGACTGTCCCTCCAGACGTATTGAGCTCGATCGAGGCGGAAGGATTCAGCTGGAGGCCAAACGCGAAAATTAACATGGGGCTCGGTAAAGTTACCGAATAGTGAGACCATGACACACAGCCTGCACCGTGAAGGAACCCCCGGATCTCTGGACAAGGACTACGTCGTTTTTATCTATCCGGCCCGGGGCTACAATTACAAGGGGTGTGCCCCGAAGGTACGACGCCTCGTGGAGATCGTCTATGAGGTCGGCCCGGCCAACATGATTGCCACGACGCTGAGAAAAAACCTGTATAGCGGGGTGGAACCGGATGAGGTGCTAGACAGTATCGAGGAGGGCTGCCGGGTCTTCACCGTGTTCAACAGCAGAGAGAAACTCAGGGAATTGCTGACGGCCTTTAAAGAGGCTGACGAGGGCATCTCGATCGTTGTCAGTGGCCTGATCGAAAAGGTGCGTGAGGTCGCCGCTGGGGTCGGTCTCAACCCCCATACCATTAATCTCTCACTGGGAATTCATGGCGGCACCGAAGGGTTACCTCCACTGGAGATTCGCCAATTCACGACGATGTGCGGCCACGCAATGATCTCTCCGCACCTGGTCGAGGATGTCATTCGTCGAGTCAAGGCGGGCAAGCTCGACACCTGGAACGGCAGCATCACTTTGGCCAAACCGTGCGCTTGTGGAATCTACAACCCCTACCGATCTATGGAAATGCTCGAGGACCTCAGCTCGCTCTATACCGTGTCGCGCTGGTGAGTTCCCTGAGAATAAGAAACAAAGATGGAATGGCAACTCTATCTGAATCAATATTAATAACAATCAGAGGAAAGAATTATGCCTGCAATCGACAAGGAAACCTGCACCGGCTGCCGGATCTGCCAGACTTACTGCACGGTCGATGCCATTGAATTCGGGGACCGTAAGTGTCATATCGATCCCGATCTGTGTACTGAGTGCTATGTATGCCTGCGGATGCAGGTCTGCCCCGAAGACGCGATCTATGCCGAAGAATTGGTGGGCTTCTATAAACAGTTTCAGCATGTCATTAGCGATCCGGTTGAGAATCACGGGGTAACCGGGGTCACCGGCAGGGGCACTGAAGAGGTGAAGACCAATGATGTATCCGGCCGGGTCAAGAATGGCTGGATCGGGCTCTCCATAGACATGGGCCGTCCCGGGCTCGGCGTCTACCTCAGAGATGCCGAGAAGGTTGCCATGGCTGTAGCTGCCGCGGGCTTTAAATTAGCTCCCCAGGAGGAGTCACCGCTCGCCGCGCTGATGCCTGACGCAAATAGTGGGAAACTGGAGGATGGATGTCTGGACTATCGTCTTTTGTCGGTCATCATAGAAGGGCGCTGTGAAGAAGAGAAGGCCAAAGATGTAATCAAAGCCCTGCTCAGAGTCGAAAAAGAGATCGATACGGTGTTCTCCGTCGGGTTGATAAGCCGAGTAGACGAGAACGGGGATTGCAAGGCGCTCGAATTCCTTGATGAACTAGGCATCGAGCGGCCCCATCGCGGCAAGGTCAACCCAGGTCTTGGCAAACCCCTCTCACTTGATTAAGCAGCAGGAGATAGACAATGACTCACTCACTACACCGCTCCGGCGATATAAAATCCCAGAAAAAAGACTATGTCTGGTTCATGTACCAGACCAAGGGTGTCAACGATGTAAATATCAAACCCAAAGCCCTCGAGTTTATCGCCGTCGCCGAGGCCGTAGGTTCCGAGAACTGGGGGGATGTCAAAACCGGCCCTAAGCTGCGCTATTCGATCGAGGAGATCAAGGACGGCATTACCGACAAGTCCCGCTTACGAGGAATTTTCACCCAAAAGGAACAGGTCGTCGAATTCCTCAAAAAGATCAAGGAGAAGGATCTGGGCATGTCGGTGATTATCTCGGGTGTCCTGTCTGAGGTTATCCCGGCCTGCAAGGAAGCAGGTGTGACTCCGCACTCGATCAATTACTCGCTCGGGGTCTGGGGAAAGAAGGACAAACTGCCCGACGAGGATACCCTGGCGATCACAACTATGTGTGGCCATCACATGATCCCGCCTAAATTCGTTGCCCACGTGATGCGCAGGGTCAAAAAAGGCAAGATAACTCCGGAAGAAGGGGCGAAGATGTTGGCCGAATTCTGTTATTGCGGCATTTTCAACCACATTCGCTGTTCAGATATCTTCAAGGAAAAACTTGGTTCTGAGAAGCAAAACGAGTAGTTACCAGCCAGGGTGAATTCCGTTCACTCAACGATTCGGACAGGTTTTGGAAAAACTAGGTTTTATAGGTTTCGGTGGCGCTGGATACGGTCTTTCCAAAGGGTTAAGGGAAAGTGGGCAGATCGACATTACCTTCTTCGACTTGATGCGCAACGATGAATCGGTAGGCCCCGTCCTCAGTCGGCGGGCCGACGAGACCGGAGCCCGTTCATGCAGCAGTGTCGCTGAACTGATAGACAGTGCCGGGATCATCATTTCCTGTGTGCCCGGCGCCTTCGCCTTGAAAGTGGCCGAGGAGGCTGCCCTGCACCTTAAGTCACACCATCTCTTTGTCGATGTCAACACCACGTCACCGAAAACCATGGGGCTAGTCTACGAAGCGCTGCGGGAAAGTGGATCTACGTTTGTAGATGTTGCCATGATGGGAGCCGTTCCTGTCTTTCTTCATCGAGTCCCCTGCCTTGCATCGGGTACCGGCGCGCAGATGTTCAAGAGTTGTATGGAGCCTTATGGGATGGACATTACCTGGGTCGGGGAAGAACCGGGCCAGGCCACGGCCATCAAGATGCTCCGCTCTGTATTCATGAAGGGGTTACTCGCCCTGTTGATCGAGACGCTTGGAGCAACCCACAGATATGGAGTGGACAAAATCGTACTCGAATCGCTGGCCCGGACTATGGCTAAAAACGACTTCCTCGGAATCGTTCGGCAGCAATTAGCCAAGGGGGTCATCAGTGCGGAACGCATGACCCATGAAATGGAGGCAGTTGTGCAGACTCTGGTGGAGATGGGAGCGCCCGCTACGATGTCGGCTGCGACCCGGGTTACACTCCGGCGATGCAGTGACCTTGGACTTGCTGAACACTTCAACCACGAGATGCCCGATTCACTCGAAGAGATCCTTGACGCGTTGACTGCTGAAGTCGGCAAATGAAGAAAAACCTTGCACTGCTTCTCTGCTTCTTTTTTAGCCACGCGGTTTTTCACTTCCTGGCCCAGAGTTTTGCCGTCCTTCTGCCATCTATCCAGCAGACATTCGGCGTCACCCCTGTTCAGATTGGCGCTCTGATCACGGTCAGGGAAATCGCCATCGGCCTGATCTCGCTGCCCGGGGGCATTCTTTCTGACTATTTCGCCAGGCATCGGGCTCATCTGCTTTCCGGATGTCTGCTCCTCTATGGAATTGCCTGGCTCCTGATTGGCTGGGCCCATTACTATTATGTACTGTTCGGCGGCATGGTACTGATCGCTGCAGCCAGCGCCGTATGGCACCTGCCGTCACTGGTTGAACTTGGTGCCCGGTTCCCGGACAAGCGCGGCACCGTGTTCGCGATTCATGGGGCCGGGGGAAGTTCGGGAGATATCGTTGGTCCGATGGCCACAGGGCTCCTGCTTGCCTACTTCTCCTGGCGGGAAATTTTGACGATTTATACCACACTGCCGCTGGTCATCGCGGTCTGGACCTTCCTGCTGATTAGCAGACTCTCTCGACAAGAACCGACCTGGGCAGATAAAAAGACACCGACACCTCGGACAGACCCGAAGGTGAACCTCGGGCTCTGCTGGGATATCCTGAAATCTACCGACATTTGGCTTGTGAACGTGGTCGCTGGCCTGCGCTCGATGTGCTTTTCCGTGTTGATAACCTTCCTGCCAATCTACATGCACGACAGCGGCTTCAGCGCCGCCTCGATCGGCTTCCATTTCGGTCTGCTCTGGGCTATCGGTTTACTGGCCAGCCCGGTAATGGGCTTCTTCTCCGATCGCTGGGGGCGCAAGATAGTGCTGGTCCCGGCTCTGCTCTATTCGAGCCTGATGGTCGCGATTCTTGCCTTCTACGGCACAGGTTCGCTGTTCACCCTGCTGATCATCCTGCTCGGTTTTTCCATCAGGAGCGACTATTCCCTGATCAACGCGACGATTATCGATATTGTCAAGGGAAGGGCCGAGAGCACGATGCTCGGCATCCTGTCGTTCTCTCGTGCGTTGATGGGTGCAGTCGCCCCTCTCTTTGCCGGTTTTCTTTATCAGCAGTCTGGTATGAAGGCTGCTTTGCTTTTCGTCAGCACGCTATTTTTGCTGGCAAGCATTCTATTCTCGAGTGCCAGACTGAATCGTGCCCACACTTTATAATGATGCTACCCTCGACGGATCTCCTGAGATTATTATTCTTAGTCTTTATCGTGCGTCGGTTTAGCTTGGTCACGAGAGGCTCTACCAGTTGATGAAAAAAATCTCTTTGAGTAAGTAAATGAAAGGCATCACAGTAAAAAAATATGGCAGTTCCGATGTTCTGGAATATACAGATCTACCAGACCCGGTTCCCGAAATTGACCAGGTGCTAATAGAAGTACATGGTGCAAGTGTAAACTATGCAGATATCAAGGCGCGTAAGGGGGAATACCATCTAGGCAGCCCCCTCCCTTTCGTTCCAGGTTTAGACGCTGCTGGCGTGGTGCTTGATGTGGGTAATGAGGTTACGCATATAAGACCGGGAGATCATGTAATTGCCTTTACTGCAGCAGGGTCTTATGCGGAGAAAGCGATTGCATCGCAATCTCTTACTTACATTGTTCCCAAAACAATTAATCTCAGAAAAGCAGCAGCAGCAGTGCTCGTTGCTGGTACAGCAACTCACATGCTGAGATATCTGGCACGCATCAAAGCCAACGAATCACTTCTCATTCATACTGCTGCAGGAGGGGTAGGTTCCACAGCCCTTCAAATAGCCAAAAATTTAGGTGTCCAAAGGATTTACGGATCGACAGGAAGTTCATGGAAAGAAGTTCATGTGAAGAAGTTGGGGGCAATCGGAGTAGTTGATTATAACTCTGAAACGTACGCGAGGGATATTATTAAATTAACGGATAAAAATGGAGTCGATGTCATATTGAATCCATTGGGAGGTGCAACCATCGAGAGGGATCTCCATTGTCTTGCTCCATTTGGAAGACTCATAGTATTTGGGGAGCTTAACAACCAAGCCAGCAATCTCCTCCCAAACGCTCTCTACACTTCTAATAAGACCATTATTGGTTCGAGTTTCGGTCATTTTCGGAAAGTACGACCAGGTCTTGTGAGGGAAACAATAGATAAAGTTATCCAGCTGTTGGCTGATGAACAGATTGAGATGATCATCGACAAGTGCTTTCCATTGCATCAGGCATCTCAAGCTCATCAACAGTTGGAGGATAGGGAAGTACTGGGAAAGGTAGTTTTAGTCCCTGCGGCTTTGTTGGCTTAAGAGCAGCTAGAGCCAAGAGTATAACGAACCTTTTATTTTTCTCTCAAAAACAAAACCAAGTTTCCGCCAAACCACCCAAACGCACACAGGCACCCAAGGTGTGAACCTTAAGTGCCTGTTTTTCATAGTTATGTTTTAGTGTTCTCTTGGGTCGCTCTCGCGCGCGGCTTTTTTTACTAAATCTGATGACCGACTACATATCATTTTAACCCTGATCAGCCATAGACGAGCTTCGGAAAATAGGTGATGATTGCCGGGAAGAGCACGCACATGGCCAGCCCGATGCACTGCATGATCAAAAAGACAATGGAGGCCTTGAAGATGGTCGCCATCTGGATATGCGGCGGCGTAACGCCTCGAATATAGAACAACGCATAGCCGAAGGGCGGACTCAGAAACGACATCTGCAT
>JABDQA010000106.1 GCA_013042475.1 Desulfofustis sp. | reverse complement strand
CCATGGTCTCGCCTTCCTGCAGACAACTATCTCTAAAATCGAGTGCTTCATTGATTATTGCATCGCGCAACCGTTCAGCCTGATGATGGGCTTTATTCTCAGCAAGCCTGGAGCCTTTCATCAAGGCAAGCTGAGACAGCAGTGTGACGATTTCCCCCTGATTGAGCAATTTTGCCACATACTTCACCTGCCTATTCAGCGCGCCTCCTTTCAGCGTCCTGCAGAGACGAATCTCCTCAACTATTTCTTTATCCAACTGCAGCTGGGTCAGTTCTGTGTCATTCAGGGCGGTAATTTCTTTTGCAGCCGCCTCCACCTGCTTGTGTTGGCGCTTCAACTCCGATTTGCTTAACCGCTCCATGATTTTTTTCCTTCTGAAAGGTTACGGTGAAGCTTTTCTGCTCAAAGGCTCGACGAGAGCCGGCTCGTAATCTGCAGGAGGCTTTAGCCCGAGAAGCACGCATAAAGTGGCGGCAACATTGGCGAGGCCGGGGGCACTAATCTCAGTAAACCGGAAACCGTTGCTTCCGTCGAAGTCTTTGATTATCAGGGGAACCGGGTTTAACGTGTGTGCAACCATGGGAGCACGGACGCCCTTTTTTTCGGTCCACATGCAGTCGGCGTTACCGTGATCGGCGGTGATAAGGGCGATGCCTTTGGCCTTTTCCACCGCTGCCAGCAGGCGTGACAGACACAGATCAACGGTTTCAACAGCGATCCTGATGGCCGCTTCGACACCGGTGTGGCCGACCATGTCCCCGTTGGCGAAATTCACCCTGATAAAATCATAGCTGCCGGATTCGATTGCCTCGATTACCAGGTTGGTTATCTCGACCGCTTTCATCCATGGTTTGAGATCGAAAGCAAGCTTATCGGACTCGATTTCGACATATTTTTCCAGGTTGGCATCGATGTACCCGGACCTGTTTCCGTTCCAGAAATAGGTGACATGACCGAATTTCTGCGTCTCAGAAATGGCAAATGAGCGAATCCCGGAGCCGCACAAATATTCACCCAAGGTACCATCTATCGCAGGGGGCTCGACCAGATAATTGGCCGGGATTTTGGCATCACCGTCGTATTCCATCATGCCGGCATAAAACACCTCCGGATAGCGCTGCCGGTCGAAATGCGAGAAATCCTGGTCTTCGAAGGCCTTGGAGATCTCAATAGCCCGGTCTCCCCTGAAATTGAAAAATACTACACAATCCCCATCGACGATCGGTCCCACCGGATCAGGTCCATCACCAATCACAAACGGCGGCATATACTGGTCTGTGATGCCTGATTCCTCTTCATAATAGGTGGAGATTGCTTCAGTGGCCGAGGAAAACATTCTGCCTAAGCCGAGCACATGGGTATTCCAGCCCCGTTCGACGATAGTCCAGTCCGCCCCATAGCGATCCATGGTAGTCACCATGCGTCCCCCTCCGGAGGCGATTCGGCAATCGCAGCCTCTTTTTGCCATCTCGGCACAGTAATTCTCCAACGGGGTGAAATATTGCAACGCACTTGTAGCGCCCACATCACGTCCATCCAGCAGCCCATGGATTCTGACACGAGGGAACCCGGATTCTTCACACTTTTTCAGTATTGCATAAAGGTGGTCCATATGGGAATGCACATTACCGTCTGATATGAGCCCGATTAAATGGAACGTCCCCCCGGCTGCACATCTTTTTTCTATCGCCCGCCAACTCTTTCCGGTAAACATGGACCCCGATTTGATGGCTTCACCCACCAATTTGGCCCCCTGGGCAAAAACCCGCCCTGCTCCCAGCGCATTGTGGCCCACTTCCGAGTTGCCCATATCGTCATCGGTGGGGAGCCCCACAGCCTTACCGTGCGCTTTCAAGGTAGTGAACAGTGGTTCCTGGAAGAGGTGGTCAAGCGTTGGCGTATATGAAACTTTTATGCCGTCTGAACCGTCATCTCGGCCAAAACCCATGCCGTCGAGTACCACGGCTACTAACGGGCCGTGTCCTTTTTTAAAATTGTCTAGCGGCAACAATGTATTATCTTTCATGGGGAATTCTCTGCCCGGATCTGCGGGTCACTTTAACAGTTTGCTCTTTACTAGCAGATTCTTTTACTATAAACAATGCGTTACAACACCATCCAAAGTATAGCATGTGCCCGGTATAGGCAAGTTGAGGACAACTAAAATAAACGATCCAGGAATGATCCTGACAATTATGATTTTATCAGCATGACCGCTCAATCCGCACCTCTCGACATGCTCGGCAGAGCACAGCTTACGGCGGTAGCCGAAGCCCGCTCACGGCTTCTCTCCCATATTGGAGAAATCAAGCCCGGGGTGCAGAGGCTGCCGCTTGAAAAATGTCTGGATCGTGTGTGTGCCAGTCAGGTTGTGTCTCCCGAAGACCTTCCACCAACTGATCGCTCAACCATGGACGGTTTTGCCGTCATAGCTGCCGATACTTTCGGGGCTTCTCAATCGATGCCTGGTTATCTCGACATCAGAGGCGAGGTCGTCATGGGCGAAGTTCCCGCCGGTAAAATATCAAGAGGAACTTGTTTCAAAATACCCACAGGAGGATTATTGCCCGCTGGCGCCGATGCGGTGGTTATGCATGAACATACGGTACCCGTTGACAGCGAGGTGGTGGAAATAATTAAACCGGTAGGGAGCGGCGCAAATCTCATAAAACAAGGAGACGACATCCGAAAAGGCGCGGTGGCGGTTGAGCGCGGACAATTGCTTCGCCCGCAGGAGCTGGGCCTTCTGGCCGGACTGGGGATCTCTGAAGTAGAAGTTTACGCACCGCTTGAGATTGGTGTCATATCAACCGGCGACGAGATCGTTGACTACCGGGAAATAGTGTCTCCCGGAAAAATCAGAGACATCAATTCCATTGTACTTAGCTCTTTGGTTCGCCGTTGTGGCGCGCTGGTCCACGATTATGGAATTGTCAGTGACGACGAAAACACTTTTTTTTCAATAGTTGAGGAAGCCGTCACCGAAAACAATCTTGTCCTTTTTTCCGGTGGCAGTTCGGTGGGGATGCGTGATCTCGGAGAACAGGCCATAGAACGGATCGGTAATCCTGGGATTCTTGTCCATGGCGTGTCTCTTAAACCCGGTAAACCGGTAATCATTGGACTATGTGACGGGACTCCCGTGTTCGGGCTGCCCGGCCATCCGGTTTCAGCCATGGTTTGTTTCGACTTTTTCGTCCGTCCTGCAATCGAGATACTTTCAGGAATTACGCCAGTCTCCACGATCAACCAGCCCTCGGTGCAGGCCAGATTAAAACGAAACATCAATTCGGCCGCAGGCAGACTGGATGTGGTCAGGGTGCAGCTTGAATTAGAAGGAGATGTTCTCCAGGCCCGCCCCATACTCGGTAAATCGGGCGCAATATCAACCCTATCCCAAGCCCATGGTTATTTCCTTATAGATGAAGATAGCCAGGGAGTGAGTAGCGACGACACTGTCGACGTATACCTCTATCCATGAAAACCGATTCCGTTTACCTCTCCAACACCCCGCTGGGCGAAGCCAGGAAATTGTGGCGCCAGGCCCTGGAATCCTGCGGCTTTTTCTCCACCAAGCCGGTGCGTATCGCCGTCGACCAAGCGCTGGGTGAAACCACTGCCGTACCGGTGTATGCCCGCCATTCTTCGCCATCGTACAATGCTTCTGCCATGGACGGCGTCGCGGTTCGCTTTCAGGATCTGTCCATGGCCAGTGAGGCGTCTCCGGTCACACTCCCCCGAAACAATTATCTACCGGTCAATACCGGAAACGCCATACCAGAGCCCTACAATGCGGTGGTAATGATCGAAGATGTCCATCAACTCGACGACGACGCCATTGAACTGATCAGTCCCGCAACTCCGTGGCAGCATGTACGGACCGTGGGGGAAGATATCGTCGCCACTGAAATGATAATCCCGGAGGGCCATGTTATCAGACCGATCGATCAAGGCGCTCTGCTGGCCGCCGGCATCACCGAGGTGAAAGTATGCGCCAAACCAGTGGTAACAGTGCTTCCAACTGGTTCAGAACTGATTCAACCAGGCAGCGAGGTCTGTCCTGGGCAAATCATCGAATTCAATTCCAGAATCCTGTCGGGCTATCTTTTACAATGGGGTGCAAAAGTCATTGTTCATCCACCTGTCAGCGACGATCCTGACGAGCTCACCGAAGCTTTCACCTCGGCCTCCCGCAACTCAGATATCATATTCACCATCGCCGGCGCCTCAGCAGGAACCAGGGATTTTTCCGGTTCTGTACTTGGTAACACGGGTAAAATCATAATCCACGGCGTGGCTATAAAACCGGGCAAACCAGTCATACTTGCTCTGATTGGCGATACACCAGTGGTTGGACTGCCAGGCTACCCCATCTCCGCACTACTCACCATGCATCTTTTCGGCCGTGAACTGGTCTACGGTTTTTCCGGCAAACCCTTACCCGAACAAGAATTTTGCGAAGCGATAATGTCAAGACCCATGCACTCCGCCATGGGAGTTGATCAGTTCGTCAGGGTTACTCTTGGACAGGTCGGCGACAAATTGATCGCCACCCCTTCCGGTAAAGGTGCCGGCTCGGTGATGTCCATGGTCAGGGCTGATGGCCTGCTGACCATTCCATCAGGGAGCGAAGGTATCGGAGCTGGTCAACCAATTCGCATCGAGATGCTGCGCAGCAAAAGGGAAGTCGATCGCACCCTGGTGGCCATTGGCAGTCATGACAATATCCTCGACCTGATGGCCAATTTTCTGCACCGGTTGGACCCTCCCCTGCGACTCTCCTCAGCCCATGTCGGCTCCATGGGAGGAATCATGGCCATACGCCGAGGCGAGGCTCACTTCGGGGGAACGCACCTGCTTGATGAAGAAACCGGAGAATACAATGTCTCTTTTATTAAACGATTTCTACCGGACACTCCTCTCAAGCTCATAAATCTCTGCTACCGTGAACAGGGATTTATTGTTCCTCGGGGTAACCCGAACGGTATCGGCTCATTTACCGACATCATTGACCAGAAACTATCCTTTATCAATCGCCAGAAAGGTGCGGGAACCAGGCTGCTCACCGATAAAGTCCTGCGCGACTCCGGGCTTGAACCTGATCAGGTGCCCGGCTATAATCATGAAGAATACAC
>JABDQA010000105.1 GCA_013042475.1 Desulfofustis sp. | reverse complement strand
ATCAGGTTGAGCGATATTGCTGCCGCCCTGGGTATTTCCAAGGCCACCGTCTCACTGGCTATCAACAACAATCCGAAAGTATCTGAGAAAACCCGGCAGAAGGTTCTAAAAAAAATCAAAGAGCTTGGCTATGTCTACAACCGGGGTGCGGCCGGGTTGTCGACCGGCAAGTCAAACACCATCGGACTTGCTGTTCATAATCTCTCCAATCCCTATTTTACCGAGGTATGCTCTGCTGTCGAGTCGGTGCTCAGTGATAAAGGGAGGATGCCGTTTCTCTGCAACACCCACGAATCGCTCGATCTGCAGAAAAAATTCATCGAAGCGCTGATTGAACATCGGGCCGACGGCCTGCTCCTCTGTCCAGCCGACCAAACGACCATCGATGACCTGCAGCCACTGTTTACACGAAATCTTGCAACGGTATTAATTGCCAGGGACATTGAGGAGGCGCCACTGGATTTTGTCGGCAATGACGGCCGTAAAGCCCTGAAGCTTGTATCTGAGCACCTGATTAAACTTGGCCATCGGCGGATTGCGATGATAGGCGGCGGACAGCACACTTCGGTGTCGATTTCCAGACGGGCCGGTTTCTTGTCAGCACTCGAGTCCCATGAAATTCCGCTGGATGAATCGCTCGTTGTTGATTGCGAGACCAGTCCCGCAGGCGGTGAAGCCGCTATCGTCGAGGTAATAAACTCTCCTGACCCGCCCACCGCAGTGGTCTGTTTCTCGGATCTTATAGCTCTGGGTGTACTCTCCGGTCTGCACCACAGGAGTTATGTCCCTGGAAAAGATATGGCGGTGGTCGGCTGCGACGATATTGAAGAAGCGTCACGGGGCTATGTGCAACTGACCACGGCACGTATTCAGAAAAGTGAAATCGGCAAGAAGTCTGCAGAGATGCTTCTCGAGAGAATAGCCGTCCCGACACTTCCTCCGCGTCGAATACTTCTGGAGCCGGAACTGATTGTCAGAAAGACCTGCGGCAGTCGATTATAATTTTGTGGGGACACCCTGGCAGGGGACACAATGCCTATCATGTCCCCATAATTATCCTCTTATACCTTTATCTCTTCACTTCCACCTGGGCAGCCTTTTCGTAATACTGGATCAGACCACCGTGGTCGTCGCCCTGCTTGCCGTCGACCTTGAGCGCCTGCATGATCTCCATGACGCCGGCGGTCAGCGGCAGCGGCACACCGATCTCGTGGGCGGTTTCCAGCACGTTGGCCAGATCCTTGATATGGAGCTCGATGCGGAAGCCCGGATCGAACTTGCGATCCATCACCAGCGGCGCCTTGGCATCGAGCACGGTGCTGCCGGCCAGCCCGCCGCGGATTGCCTGGTAGACCAGTTCAGGTTCCACGCCTGCCTTGGTGGCCAGGACCAGGGCTTCAGACATGGCGGCGATATTAAGCGCCACGATGATCTGGTTGGCCAGCTTGGTGGTGTTGCCGGCGCCGATGCTGCCGGTGTAGACCACTGTTCCGGCCATGCTCATCATCAGATCGTAGCATTTGTCGAACACCTCTTTTTTACCGCCGACCATCACCGAGATGGTGCCGTCGATGGCTTTGGGCTCCCCACCGCTTACCGGGGCATCAAGCAGGTCGACCCCGATTTTTTCAAGTTTCCCGTAAATCTCCTTGCTGGCCAGAGGGGCGATGGAACTCATGTCGATCACGCAGGTGCCGGCTTTGGCCCCCTCGATGATGCCGTTTTCTCCAAGCACCACCTCTTTGACGTGGGGCGAATTGGGCAGCATGGTGACGATAAATTCACACTGCTCCGCAACTGCTTTTGGGGTATCGGCAGCAACTGCTCCCGCGGCGCAGACCTCGGCCACGGACTCCTGGTTAAGGTCCATTATTACGAGATCATAGCCGGCTTTGAGCAGATTCTTGCTCATCGGCTTTCCCATAATTCCCAGCCCTATAAATCCAACCTTCATTTTTTTATCTCCTCTGTCGTTGAATGAATTCAGCATCTTTCTAACTATCTATACTGTGCAAGCCAACCGAGTCCGGCTTCGGTCTCGGTAGCAGGGATATACTCGCAGCCTATCCAGCCTTCGTAGCCGGCTTTTTCTATGGCTTTAAAAACATTGGTAAAATTGATTTCTCCAGTGCCCGGTTCATGTCTGCCTGGATTGTCGGCCAACTGGATATGACCGATTTTACCCATCAATCCGGTCAGGGTGTTGATAAGTTCCCCCTCCATGCGCTGCATGTGATAGATATCGTATTGGAATTTCAGATTGGGACGATCCACTTCGCTGATGAGATCGACAGACTCCTGGGAGCCGACCAGATAGAATCCAGCCACATCATAACTGTTGAGGGCCTCAACCAGCAGGATAATATTTTCCTTGGCCAAGGCGTCGGCGGCAAAGCGCAGATTCTCCACCAGGGTGGCACGCACCTGATCCTGGTCAGCGCCCTCGGGGGGGATTCCCGCCAGGCAGTTGAGCCGCGGGCACTCGAGCACCTTGGCATAGCCCAGAGCCCGACTCACATTTTCCTGAAATTCCTGCTCTCTTCCAGGAATGCAGGCGATCCCCCGAACACCTGAGGCCCATTCGTCAACGGGCAGGTTGAACAGGACCTGTTTGAGTTTTTGCTGCTGGAGCAGGTCCTTCAACTGCTCCGCCGGCCAGTCATAAGGGAACATGTACTCGACGGCGTCAAATCCGTTTTTAGCCGCCTTCTCGAAACGCTCGAGAAAGTCGAACTCGGTGAACGTCATGGTCAAGTTAGCGCAGAATTTTGTCATGGTTCTATCCTTTCTAATGGGGCCATCGTGAACTTAGGTTACTTGCAAAATTGTTTAGACTGTAGCATAATGTATGATATTATAAACATCTGATGTTATGATATTCATATTTCACTACATCGTTTTCGTCAACAAAAAAGCGCTGTTAATGTTTCCATCTATCTCCTAATTTGTTAGGTTTGAGACAAGAAAAATCATGTATATATTTAATATTGTTAAATAATCCTATAAAAATCAGGTATGGCTGAACAACTATTTCAGATAGAGCGCAAGCGGCTGGCTGACCAGGTAGCCGATCAACTCATGGAACTTATTGCTGACGGGCGGCTGAAACCGGGTGATCGGCTGCCGTCGGAGCTGGAATTGATGAAACAGTTCCAGGTTGGCAGAAGCTCAATACGTGAGGCGATAGGGGCCTTGTCTCTCATTGGCCTGATAACGGTCAAACCTGGCCAGGGTACCCATGTCGCCGATTTTTCGGCAGAGGGTATAGGTAAACGGATAGGACTGATCGGTATCGGCCGCGAGAAGATACGCGAACTGGTCGAGGCCAGGATCGAGCTGGAATGCGCTATTGTAAGGCTGGCGGCCAAGCGGGCCACGGAGGTCGACCTCGCCGAGATAAGGAGCAAGCACGAAAAGCTCAAGATGGCGTTGAGCAAAGATGACGAACCGATCACCTCGGATTTGGAATTTCATCTCGCAGTTGCCAGATCCTGCCACAACAGTGTCCTGATCCGGTTTCTCATGGAACTGCGTCAGCCCATCTATCACTGGATGAAACAGAAGGCAAAATATGACTGGGGCTATGCACCGGTCTATGATCAGCATGAAGCAATAGTAAAGGCCATCGAAAACAGGGATGGGGATCGGGCCGAAGAAGCGCTGAAATCACACCTCAGGTCAGCTGGGGAGCGCCTGATCACAGCGATGCAGGCCGAGGATGATCGCTAGCGGCGCCGCCGCCCGCTCAACTCTTCCGAAAGTTTTTTTGATTAGATTGCGCACTTACACCTCGTCATTCTTATTACCAATGTCACCGATGGGCGTAAAACCTTCCCTCCAATTTAGCTCGATTCGGGCAACGCTTCATGGTTGTTATCCTGCATATACTTCTGCAGGGAACCAAACAACTCGGGATCGAGCACAACCCGGGGAACCTTGTGCTGGCCCCCAAGCTTGCCGCGCCCCTTCATCCACGCTTCAAAGGCCCCTGGTTTCAGGCAGGTAAGGCGTGGTTTCGAAAGACCGTATCCCTCGGCCCGATGGGCCTGATAATCATCATTCAGCAGGCCCAGCTGTTCATCCAGCAGGGTGACAAAATCTGCCTGCTGCTCATCAGAGATAATGGACTGGCTGAACTCAACCAGGAAGATGTGGGTACCTGGCGACAGGGGATCCTGGGGGACGACCGCGCCGACGGTGTAATCGTTAATGCTGCAGCCAATTTCAGCTGCTGCAGAGGTCACCGCAGTCTCCAGCTCTTCACCAATAAGGTGCTCACCGAATACGGACAGGCTGTATGACAGTCTGCCGGTGACAATCAATCGAGGTGGGTGGCGGTTCACGAATCTAACAGTGTCACCGATGATATAGCTCCACAGCCCTGCACATGAACTGACCACGAGGGCATAGTTCAGATCGGTCTCGAAATTCTGGAGCCAGTGCCTAGGTGCGTTCACCTGGTTTACGTCGTCAGCAGGCACGAACTCATAGAAGAGACCATGATCGAGACAGAGACGGAGTCCCTGGTGGTGACTTCCGTCTGCCATGGCTATGAAACCTTCGCTGGCCGGATATACCTCACGCATCTCGGCATTGCTGTTCTGCAGGAAGCGCTCATACTGCTGCCGATACGGCATAAAGGAAACCCCTCCGTGAATCAGCAGCTGCAGGTCCGGAAGCAGCTCGCCAAGATCGGTGTCTTGCACACCCTTGAGCTCAGTCAGTCGGGCGAGAAAGAGGTTGAGCCAGGATGGAACGCCGCTGATGGCGGTTATTTTCTCGCGAACTGCGATCTCAGCGAGAAGGGTTATCTTCTTTTCCCAATCCTTCATCAACCCGATGGAGCGCGGCGGCAACGACCACGGACTTACCCAGGCGGGCATGTTCTGGGTCACGATACCGCTGAGGTCGCCACTATGGATCCCGGGCGCCAATTCGTTGAGATCGCTGCTGCCGCCAAGCATCAGACTCTTGCCGCTGCACACGGTGCTATCGATCTGACTTACCACATGAAAAGAGAGAAGGTCGAGGCCGGCACGCGAGTTGGCTCGCATCATTTCCCTGGTAAAAGGTATATATTTGGTGGTCCCCGTGGTGGTCCCCGAGGTCAGGGCGAAAAATGGTATGGTGCCGGGCCAGCTGCAGTGTTCAAGCAGGGGAAAACTGTCCTTCCAGAACTCCAGCCAGAAATCTTCATAGGTGCGCAGGCCGACAGCACGCTGAAAATCGCGTACAGTTTTAATGGAGGAAAAGTTGTGGGCCCGGCCGAATTTTGTTGCGCTGCATTTTCTGACCATCCCCAGCAACAGCTTTTCCTGAGCGGCAACAGGGTCAAGCTTATTCAACTTATTGACCCGCCGGCTGGCATAAAGGCGAAAGATTGATGTCGGATCAAAGATGGCCATACTCATTCAGGGGTTAGCAGGACGGAGTCGTATCCGGTGGCTGAACTGCTGCTTGATCGACTCGAGCCGCAGGGGCAGGCGGACGTATTTGTCCTGCTGCCATAAGCGGTAGAGATCGAGGTAGTTCTCGCTGCCCCAGAAACCATCCTGGCCGCCGACCAGGGAAAAGTAGTTTTCATCCGCATCACCAAGATCTGAAATGTGCCTGGCATTGGCGCCATAAGTGACGCTCCGCTTCTCGTTCGAGAGACCATGCGCCCTTTTCATGACCGTGTTGGAGGAGCCGCCCACCTGATTTTCACCGAACTGGTATTTTCGGCCGATGACGGGGATATTGCCGAGCGCATGCCGAAGTTTGAGTACATGCAGATCTCCCCAACTGGTGCCGTCCGAAAAGTCCTTTTCGGCTGCAGCGATAGATGGTAGCAGGAGGCTGCGGCATTCGGGACTCTGCAGATCCTCCAGCAAAAAGTTATAGATGGCCGGAGAACGCAGGAGATAGTTGGTGATCGATTCCCCGTAGCGGGAGCTGTAGTAGCGCGAGGCCAGATGGTAGGCGACAATTTCCAGCAATGCTGCCCCGGGGGAATCAACATCGTACATTCCGTTCCAGCCAGCCAGTGTGTCGATAAGCTGCGGATTAGCCCCGGCCTGACCGCCCAGCTCGGCAATCCGCTGTGCCAGTTGGTGAGAGGTGCGGGAATAAACGTTGCGTTGCATCCGCATCAACTCTTTGACGCTCAGTCGATCCACTGACTCGATTACATCCGCCAGGGCATGATAGCGATCATTGGGGTTGCCGAACATCGCCAGAGGAGGATCTGATTTAACCGGAATGTTGTTGGTGGAAACCAGGTACCCGTCTTGCGGATTGTAAATAGAAGGCAGGTCGGTGCTGGATAAGGGCTCTGACCACTGATGCTGCTCGTTTGCAGGGTCAGCGAAGAATTCACCGTGTGCCCTCCCGGCCGCCGGACTGAAGGAAAGTGCGGCGACCTGGCCGATATTACCCTGACGATCTGCATAAAGCATATTCTGGCCGGACACGGCGTAGGTGGCAAATGCGGCAGCGAATTCATCCCAGGTCCGGGCCTGGTTGACTTGCAGGAAGGCGGTGATTTCGTCGCTTGGCTCGTGGCCGCGCCATTTTAGGGCGACCCGAGGCAGTGATACTTCGGAAAGTAGGGGCGCGTCTGAAACGACAGGGCCCAGAGTGGAGTCCCGCACGGTCACCTTCTTGTCAAACCACCAGCGTACCGCAATGTGTTCTTCGCGGGTATCGGGTGTATAGTAATCGGGTGATGAGATGTCATAAAAAGTGGAGGAGAGGGCCAGCATGTTGGTTCCACCCCAGGCGATAGATTCATTTCTGCCGACCAGCACGACCGGCAGTCCCGGCATCGTCAGGCCTACCATCTGATAATTCGGTGACTTACAGCCCACAATAAGCCAGAAGTTGGGCAACATCAGGCCCAGATGAGGGTCACCGGCCATCAGCGCGCTCCCAGAAGCGCTTTTCGTTCCCGCAATCACCGCCGCGTTGCTGCCGCTGCGGATCATTGTCTCAAAGACATGGATCGGTGAACCATCGGCTGGATTGAAACTTGGGCGAGAGCTCTGACCATGAGCCACCATGCGTTCCCAGAGTTCTTGCCATTTTTCCTGATCTCTGATCCGCATGTTAATAAACCAGTAAAGCCAGTTGACATCGGTACCCGCCAGGCGGCCTATGGTAAGGATATCGGCGACCGTCCAGGGCGTGCTCTCTACACCCATGACTGTGAGCTCGGGCGGCAGTTCAGCGGCCTCGGTTCGGTAGTGGTTGATGCCTTCAACATATCTCTTTAACCAGGTTCTGGTGGGGGACGGTAGTTGGGCCCAGATGGCCTCTGCCGATTTACCGAAATCGAGGATACGCAGGGAATGATCGACATCGACCAGCAGCGGGCCAAAGAGCTCCGCCAGCCTGCCTTGGGAAACGTGGCGCAGCAGTTCCATCTGGCCCAGTCTCAAATGAGCATGCACCATGCCGAGCGCCAGGGGCAGATCTTCGTCATCGTTGACATGAATATAGGGAATCTGATGCTTGTTCCAATAAATGGTCGCTTCGGCGCGAAGCGGTGCCCCCTCTCTCGGGAACATGTCGAGCCGCTCGGTGGTTTTTCTGTCAGGCGGAAATGGTTTGAGCAAGGCACAGCCACCGAGCAGGGCTGCGGTAACAGCCCAAATCATTAGACGGGTTGGGGTAGTTTTTATCATTGCCGCGCGTTAGCTGTTTGGTCTCGGAAGTTCTCAGCAACGATAACCATCAAGCGATGACAGAACAGGGATAAATTGAAACGGCGGTCGGAACGGGTGGCTTCGAATCAAAGGCAGGCAGGGATGGATGAGACATATATGGCCGCAGGTTCATACCGCTTAGGAGCATGAGCCGAATTGAGGTTTGCCGGAAAGGGGCGTTGCAGACGCGAACTGTATAATGGGTCAGATTAAATCGCTTATCCGGAATCTGACATTGAGGGGGGCGTCTCGCATGCCGAAGCGCTCCAGAGAAATCCTTACCACATGGCCGTCAGGAATGGATGGCGGATAGCTTACCATGACAGGATAATCACCTGAGATTAAACCTGCTCCGCCGCAACGCCAGCATTCATAAAAACCGATACCACCATGGCCCTGGCAGTCGGAACAGTGAAGTGAGGCCGGTAAATTGATGCGTATATGGCCGCCCCGAAAAGCCTGGTCCGGAGTCAGGGTCACGACCACGAAGAGGGGCTCAGCCGCTGTTGCAATGGTTCGCCCGCCCTCGGCAAAATTACTTAATATTCGGTCAAAGAATGTCTCGTTAGAAGAGCGATAGGTTTGAAATGATCTCGGCAGCCTCACATCTGTCAGGCCAGACGGCCCTTGTTCCGGTACCAGAGGTTCCGGTCGCGGCCGAGCTCTCATAGGTTCGACGTTCACCCCGCGAGGTCCCGTGAACTTGTGGTGCTGCCTTCTGTCGTCATAGGCCCGGCGTCGAGTGGGGTCGCTGAGCACCGAATAGGCCTCCTGAATTACCTGAAACGGCGAATGCCCTTCGTCGCAACGATCCGGGTGTAACTCCTTGGCCAGCCGCCGGTATGCAGCCTTTATTTCCTCA
This sequence comes from Desulfofustis sp., assembly GCA_013042475.1. Taxonomy (GTDB): domain Bacteria; phylum Desulfobacterota; class Desulfobulbia; order Desulfobulbales; family Desulfocapsaceae; genus JABDQA01. Next base: position 13,869 of record JABDQA010000105.1, on the reverse strand, counting down.
TGACTGGAGGTGGCCGGAATCCCTAATATTATGTAGTAATTTTTTGGCATGACAGATCCTCCTTCATCTCAACCAGCATTAAAAATGATCCGTAATCCCAAGCGGTCTCCTACTTTTATTATACCAATTTCAGTTCTGTTTGTGACCATCTTTATCGCGACCGGCAGCGCGCTGCCCCATCTTTTTTCGAGGGTTGAAGGTCGACGTGGCAGCCAGTTCGCTAAAAAGCTTCTCTTCCTCCTCGCTTAGAGAGGTTGGGACTCGAATGTGCAGTTCCACAATGATGTCGCCAGCCAGGTCATTTTTACGGGGCAGCCCTTTCCCCCGAATACGCATCTTCCTGCCATTTTGCGACCCTCGAGGGATCTTCAATGAAACACTCCCCTCCAGTGTCTGAATCTCGATTTTGTTACCGAGAGTCGCTTCCCAGGGGGCGATGGCAACCGCAGTATGCAGGTCATAACCCTCTACGCTGAACTTCGAATCCGGAGCGATATGGATGCGCAGCAGCAGGTCACCAGGGCTGCCGGCGCCCGATCCTTTTTCTCCCTGTCCGGGAAGACGAATGACAGAGCCTTCGGTCACTCCCCGGGGAATTGTGACCTGAAAATTTCTGGTTTTCGGGCGTGGCTGGCCGGTCCCGTCATATTCGTATGATTGAAGAGAAATAGACTTGCTCGCACCGCTGATGATTTCCCTCAAGGTGAGAGTGATATCCGCTTCATGAGTACGGCCGGCCCGGTCAAAATCACGCCAGTGGGTCTGGTGATCAGAGAAATTCTGGCCGAATAAACTGTGGAAGAAATCACTGAAACCACTACTTTCATCATAGGCGCCAGAGCTGTATCTGAAGGTCCGCCCACCGCCCGATTGGCCGCTACCCTGCCTGAACATCTGCTCCCACCCCGAGTTATTCTGGTGCTGAGCGCCGTTCTGCCAGTCTTTGCCGTAGGTGTCGTAAAGCTTGCGCTTTTCCGGATCCTTCAGGACTTCATTGGCCTCGTTTATCTTTTTGAACTCGGCTTCGGCGTCTTTATCCTTATTCACATCCGGGTGAAATTTGCGTGCACGTTGACGGTAGGCGCGGTGAATATCCTCCTGCGTCGCACTTCTGGTAACACCCAGTATTTCATAATAGTCTATGTACTCCATGTCCCCCTCGTATTTGCGCCTTTGCTTCCCATTCTGTAGTGAATTTCGCCATCACGCAATAATGAACGTCACTAAGCCCTTGACGATCTACTTTAATAACTCTTAGGAGATGTGCCGTTATTCTCTGTTGTTAATACAAAAGTGTCTGTTTCTCCTTGACGTATTCGCGTAGCTCCGTGATGTTACGTTCTGTATAGCTGACTATTTTCTCCAGTTTTACCCGGAACCTGTCGTCGGTGCCGAGCAGAGAGTCCGCCTTTTCCAGCAACGTTTTTCCGTTTTCCAGGAACTGGTTTACCTCCTTTATCAATAGTCGCCGCTGTTTATGTTTCTCCTGTTCGGCATCAACGAAAGGTATCAATCTGCTGATGCAGAGTTCAACCAATTGGTCCCTCGAGAGATCGTTCTTGTTTGATATATCATCGAGCAGGGCAAGCGCGTTGCGGCTCAGTACAAAAGTTTTCTGCCGCCGCTTCCCTGACTCCTGCAAAATTTCCTGGGCATCGTTGGCAACCCGTTCGAGTGTCTCCCTGTTTTGCACCAGCTCGTCGATCAGTGACTTCTGCTGCACTTCAAGGTGGTTTGCGGCAACTTTTAACAGATCGATCATTTGATCGGACAGTCTGAAGGTTGCCCGCACCGACTGCTTGCCTTTCAACTGGGTGGCACTCAGCTGTAGTTCATTACCATAACTGGACTCATCCGCTTCCATGGCTATCTCCTATAACCACATAATAAGGTATCTCTATTACTTAATCAAGTAATTAACTAAAAGTAATTTTAAAATAAAAATATTTAAAACATTTTTTGTTGACACATTCATAAGCGTAATTATTCTTGGAGTAAATATTGAGATGTGAAACTTTGCGGGGCCTGTATGGCTCGGAGATAAAAACGAAAAATAGTTGGGAGGTACGTCATGTTCGCGAGGATGAGTGACATCGATAGGATGTTTAATGCAATGGGATTACTCAGAGGCCGGTTTGACAATATCTTCAGCGAGTTCGATCGAACGGTGGGGTATGGAGACGACTGGTCAGTGGTTGGGAATTATCCGCGCACGAATTTGTATGACAAGGGAGATTTATTTGAACTGGTCGCGGAGGTCCCCGGTTTGTCCAATGAGGATCTTGATGTCAAGATTCAGGGAAATTATCTTGAAATTTCGGGGAAAAGGGAAGTTGAAATTCCTAACGGTTACCGGGCCCACCGTAATGAGCGCGGTTCGGCATCCTTTACCCGCAGTCTCACCTTACCCTCTGAAGTGGACTCCAGTAGAGTCTCGGCCACTTTGAAGGATGGCCTGCTGGTGCTGACCCTGCCGAAGTCAGAAGCCGCCAAACCTCGGCAGATTTCAATAAGCTGAATAAGGCTGCAACAGTCTTGATACCCATAAAAGAAATGGAGGACGCTATGGACGGTAAAGATTTGACTCAAAAAGATCAGACTGCCGTAGAGTCGACCAGGAACCTGCGTCAGGTGACTCCGATGGTTGACATTTACGAAAATGATGACGAAATCCTTCTTCATGCTGAAATGCCTGGTGTCAAGAGGGATGATATTACGGTTAATATCGATAACGGTAATTTGACCCTGACAGGCTTAAGAACTCTGACCATGGAGGGAGCGGCCGAATGGGAGGAGTTTGGCAATGTCGAGTATCAGCGGGCCTTTTCCGTGCCGCAAACCATCGATGTCAACAAGGTGAAGGCGGAGCTCAGGGACGGCATCCTGGCTCTGCATCTGCCCAAATCGGAAGCCGCCAAGCCTCGGCAGATCGAGATCAAGGCAGGTTAGTCCGCTCAGTTACACGTTCCGCCCTCTCAGCTCTGGGGAGGGCGGGCTCCGTTGCCACTGTCGGTCATTGAGATTTAACGGCCAATATAGGCAATTTTTATTGCTCCCTCTACAATTTCAACCTAATAATAATATAATACCAACTCTTTCCGGCTAGCCTTGAATAGCCGGTACCTGCACATCACTCCATTTTAATAAAGACCTGATAATTGATTGGTTGAATCCCCATCGCCATCGCACGTGATCATGATGAGAATATTATGAAAATAGTCCGGACTGACAGAGAGCTGGAGACCCCTCTTCTTGATTCTACCCTGCGAAAGTGGGGGCCACGGCCTGGTTCTGGTGCCCGAAGGCATCAGTGAAACCGAACTCTGCAGACGGGTCCGGGACCGTGAGATTCTGTTGATGTGCCTTACACTGGGGCGCCGTGCAGAGATTATCGAGCACCTGCCGGTGACTATCAAAACAACTGATCCGCGCTTGAAAGTGGGCAGCACCTGCAGCGTCGAATAATCGGATGCAGGATAAAGGTTGTGGAAGGGGCAGTGAATCTTCCCTTTGCCAGGGGGTTACGCTTTATTCTATCCTCAAATTCTCTTCATCGTCGAATATGGTCGTCAAAAGACATACGGTCCTGGCGCCTGGTTGACCACCACACCCAGGATCATTGCCCGTGGCCGTGCACTTTCGTGAGTCGTTGCAGCATCTGGGCAATGCCAACCCCAAGTGTGTAGAGACCTTCAATGCCAAGGTTGGCTTCGGCAGTAGCATCGAAGAATAGTTTCAGAGATGATTCCATACCCTCCTCGGGATACCAGTAACAGATCAGCATCGGGACCAGGGGGAGGGGGGCTAGAATGACGGCCACATCGGACTGGAATCTCTCATCGATCATCTTGCCGCGAAACGCTTCGACGAGATCAGAAAAGAGGCCCGGATAGGTATCAGCGGTTGTTTTAAGCACGTTCTCACACTGCTGGCCAAAAAGCCGGTACCAGTCTTTGCCGCTGGGCAGTTCCCGGAGCGGAACCCAGTTTAAACTCAGGGGCACACCCTGCGAGTAGTTGAGGTAATGCAACACTGTGCCGAGAACCCAGCTGTTGACATGGATGTCGGTGGTGACGTTGCAGTAACGATCTATGGAAAACAGCTTACCGAGGATTGGTAGGGTAATTTTTCCTTCGTTGTATTCGGCCTTTATGATTCTGGCTCTTTCTTCGAAATCAAGGGTCAGGAGCCTGGTCTGCTGTTTCTCCATAACCGCCTGGAACTCTTCTTCGATCGGATTCGTCACTCGTTTCGTTGTCCCGTATTGTTGCAGTTTGTCATCGGGAACATGGGGACAGCAAGAGAGGTCGGTTTTGCCGGTGAAGACGGCGCCGGCAAAGGCCAAACAGGTGGTCTCACCACATTCTTTGCAGTTGGTTTTGGGAAGGAATCGGAAAATCTCCATGGCGTTGTTGAATTCTGCCATCTGCGTACCTTGTTATTTGTCTTTTTTGCTTTTTAACGTGCCTTTTCGAAAAGATTATTTTTTTGCAATATTCTGAATGAACGCCCGCTCGAGTTTTTTAATCAGCTTCAGTGTCTTTTCTGTTTCCTTATCGGAGAGTATGGCCATAAGTTCCGTGCTCGAATCATAGAATCGCTGTAGACAGTCTCTCCAGAGTTCGGCGCCCGGAGCTGTTTCGATGAGCAGGGTAGAGCGTCGGTCGTTGGGGGCAACGGATACTGAGATGAGCTTTTTATCCAGTAGAGTTTTGACGATTTTAGAGATATTGGATTTTTCTGACAGCAAGCGTTCACAGAGCATTTTCTGAGTGACCGGGCCCTGCAGCACGATTTCATTGATGACGCAGAACTGATTGATGTTCAAACCGTAACTCTGACATACCTGGTTAATCTCTCTGTGCAGAAATAAGCCGCTCTTGATGAGCAGCTGCACGAGCTGAGCTACCATTTGCTTATGCTGCAATGATTGCGGCGGCGCGGCTGTTTCTTCCTTCGAACTCATTTGTTTCATAAATTATCCGAGACGAACCGTCCGATTTTAGTTTCCATTTCAACTAATATCCAAGAATAGTTTCCGTGTCAACTATTTCCGTGAAGTGTTCTCACAAGGGGCAAAATGCCTAATTTTTTTTCGCCAGGTTCGCTGCAATGTGGTATTTGTAAATCACATTATGTGGGGTTTATTCATTGCCGCCATCTGGACCGAGACGATTCTAAGTAAAACCTAAAGAGAAGCAAACTGGCACGTAATGTGAAAACAAACATCTGGTGAATCGAGAAAGTTTCGGCTCATTTCACCTTTGAAGCATAGATGGCACTACGGATTCATTAATCCGGTTACTGACGGGCAACCGATGCCCCGAGATTAATTGAGTGTATGTCATTGTGTGGGCTTGACCATCAGGTCAGAAATAAAGAATCAGACCGGTCGATACCGGGACGATTCAAATCACCAGACATCTGGAGGAAACCAATGAAGAAGCTTGTAACAGGTGTGCTCGCAGTTGGCTTGGCTGTTGGATTGGCGTTTGGTACCGCTGATGCTGCCAAGAGGGAGAAATTCGGTGTTGATGAGCGGAGTAAATCGCCAAAAGGGTAAAATTTGAACCCTCAACCGAGACCATCAAATGGAAGATGGTCATGCCGTGGTCCAAAGGGCTGCTTTTTTATGACATTGCCGCCCATTTCGCCGACAGTGTGCGACTCGCCTCTGCCGGCCGCCTCGACATTAAACCGTTTTCAGCCGGTGAGCTGGTACCGGCAATGCAGTCCTTTGATGCGGTAGCGAAGGGCTCGGCGCAGGTTGGGCATGACTGGCCCGGCTACTGGAAAGGCAAGAACGAGGCTTTCGTCGCCTTTGCATCGGTACCGTTCGGACTCGATGCCGAAGGATACAACATCTGGTTGTATGAGAAGGGCGGTCTCGAAATGATGCAGGAGATCTACGGTCAGTTCGGTCTTTTTGCTCTTCCCGGCGGTCAGACTGGTCAGGAGATGGGTCTGTTCTCCAACAAGCGGGCCACCAAAATGGAAGACTTCAAAGGTATGCGAGTGCGCACCCCGGGCTGGTACATGGACATCATGAACAGCCTCGGCGCTTCCGTTTCACCGCTGCCGGGCGGCGAGGTATATCTGGCGCTGGAGCGCGGAGTAATCGATGCGGCCGAGTTCTCCTCACCGGCTATCAACTACCCGATGGGCTTTGATGAGATCACCAAGTATGTTATTCAGCCCGGTGCCCACCAGCCCGGTATCCAGTGCGGCCTGTTCTTCAACAAGGAAGCCTGGGACAGCCTGCCCGAAGACCTGAAGTGGATCGTTAAAATCGCTGCAGCCGAAACTCAGGCCTGGTCTTACAACTGGGTCAACGCTTTGAACGCCGAGGCGATCAACAAGTTCACAGAAAATGTTGAAATTGTTATGATGGACAAGGAAACTCTTATCGAGTTCAGAAAAGTTGCCAAAACCTACCTCGACTCAGTGAAAGAGAAATTCCCCGATGTCAAAAAGGTTCTCGACAGCCAGGAAGCCTTTATCGATGAGTACGCGGTATGGCGCAAGGCACGCAGCGGCGTTACTCCATGGCCTTATGAGACCTATATTTCAGGGCAAACCACCGAATAGCCCTCATCCTTTAAGCAGGATTCTCACTTCTCCGACCCTTTCCTTTCGGAAGGGGTCGGAAACTGTTTGTATCAGTTCAATCTGAGGACGTGCAATGTTTGCTAAAATTTCCAGGGGAATCGACAGGTTCAGCACCAAACAGGGCGACTGGACCTCTCTGTTAATTATTCCGCTTCTGGGTGTGGTGCTCTACGAGGTGGTGATGCGCTACGGCTTCAACGCCCCCACCGTATGGGGGTTTGAAATGACCGGCTTTCTCTACGGTATGCACTACATGTTCGGCTACTCCTATACGGATGTGAAGGATGGCCATGTCCGGGTCGATATCTTCACCTCGATGACCTCGAAGAAAACCCAGGCGATTATAGGGGCCCTGACGACTCTGGTGCTGTTTCTACCGGTGATGATCTGCATGACCATTGCCACAGCGAAATACGCCTGGTATTCGGTGGAAACCGTTGAACGGGGCTCCACCAGCTGGGCGCCGCCGATCTATCCATTCAAAGTGATTATGGCAGTGTGTTTCTTTTTCCTTCTGATGCAGGGGATATCTAATCTCATCAAATACCTCCAAATCGTGTTCGAAAAAGAGGAGGTAAAGGCATGAGCCCTGAATTCATGACGGTGGCCATGTTCGCCACCCTGATTTTTGCCATTGCCTTCGGACACCCCCTAGCCTATACGCTCATGGCGGTGGCAACGCTTTATGGTCTGATAGACAACGGCTGGGACATAGCCGGCCTGTTCGACATGTTTGCCAACAACGCCTGGGGACTGATGAACAACTACGTGCTGGTGGCCATCCCGTTGTTCATCATGATGGCGCAGCTGCTCGATCGCTCCAAGGTCGCCGACGAGCTGTTCGAAACCCTATACGTGGTTCTGGGCGGACTAAAGGGTGGACTCGGCTTGGCCGTCGTCGTGGTCTGCACGGTCTTTGCCGCCACCACCGGTATCATAGGTGCATCCGTGGTTGCCATGGGGCTCCTGGCCACCCCGGCCCTGATGAAAAAGGAATATCAGAAAGAGATGTCGGCCGGTATCATCTGCGCTGCCGGTACCCTCGGTATCCTGATTCCGCCGAGTATCATGATGGTGGTCTACGGTGGCTTGACCGGTATGAAGGAAACTTCAGTGGGCAACCTGTTCGCCGGGGCGATTTTACCGGGCCTGGTCCTGTCAGGACTCTATTTTCTCTATATTTACGTGCGCTGCTCCATCAATCCGAAACTGGGGCCGCCTATCAGCCGCGAGGAGGCCTCCCGATGGACACCGCTGCAGAAGGTGGGCTTGACACTCAAATCACTGATTCCGCCTATGGCGTTGATCCTGGCGGTCATGGGGACGATTCTGGCCGGTGTCGCGACGCCCTCTGAGGCAGCCGCCTTGGGCGCTTTCGGGGCGCTGATTCTGGCCATCTTCAACAGGAAATTCAGTATGCAGGTGCTGATCGAATCGTCCCGTGCGACCCTGAGCACCACTGCCATGGTCATGATGCTGTTCATCGGCGGTAAATTCTTCTCCACCGTATTCCTGTCCATGGGCGGGGGCGACGTGGTCGCTGACGTACTCGTGGGCTCTGGGATGAACCGCTGGCTGGTGCTGATCATCATGATGGGGATTGTCTTTCTGATGGGCATGTTCATCGACTGGGCCGCCATCCTGTTGGTGACCGTACCGATCTTCATGCCGATCGCCATGGAGCTCGAATTCGATCCGCTCTGGTTTTCGATACTGCTCTGTGTGAATCTGCAGACTTCGTTTCTGACCCCGCCGTTCGGCTACGCGCTGTTCTATTTCAAAGGGGTGGCTCCGCCGGAATTCACCATGGGGCACATCTATCGGGGCATCATTCCTTTTGTCATACTGCAGCTGATCGGGCTCATTATTCTGGCCGTGTTCCCCGGACTTATCACCTGGCTGCCGGATCTCTTTTTCGGTCGATAAAACTACAATCTCGATTACTTCTCTTGCAGGGCCGCAAATCAGCAGAATTGGCGGCCCTGCTGGTTTTATTTCCATCCGATTGGGTCTTGCCGGCCTGATCTCTTCCATCTTCGCTTACAAATTGGCTTGTAAGTTTTCTGAGGAGCAATTATATGTAGTAAAAAATCAACATGTATCAAATTTGAAACACTTTGCTCCTGTGCTTATCCCATGGTTGATCTTCTCGAACTGGACACCGCAACAATTGAAAGTGAACTCGAGACTCTGAAGCTGATCATTGAGCATATCGGTGAAGGTATGGCAGTGGTCAACACCGATGGCTTGATCACCCATTTCAATAAAGCCTATGGAAAATTCCTGGATATCGATCCGGAAGCCCAGATAGGGCGGCACATTACCGAAGTGGTCGAAAACACACGATTGCACATCGTGGCCAGAACCGGCCGGGCTGAGATCAATGAAAGCCAGTCGATCAAGGGACAGAATATGATCGTCCAGCGTATTCCGATCAGAAAGGACGGCAAGGTCGTCGGTGCTTTCGGTCAGGTTATCTTCAAGGACAGTAAGGAAGTGGGCGAGCTGGCCCAGAAACTCAGCGAGCTCGAATCCCGGGTACGTATTTATCAGAAGGATCTCGATTCCCTGAGAACCGCAAAATATTCCCTCGACTCCATTGTCGGTGACAGCGCTGCCATCAAGCATGCCAAGAGAGAAGCACTCAAGGCAGCCCGCACCAACCTGTCGGTGTTGATCACCGGAGAGTCAGGCACCGGCAAAGAACTCTTCGCCCAGTCGATTCACAACGCCAGTGACAGAAAACTGTTTCCGATGATCAGATTGAACTGTGCCGCCATCCCCGGGGAATTACTTGAATCGGAGCTTTTCGGATATGAGAAAGGTGCCTTTACCGGTGCCAAGAACACCGGGAAAAAAGGCAAATTCGAACTGGCCGACAAAGGGTCCCTGTTTCTCGACGAGATTGGCGATCTGCCCCTCGATATGCAGCCCAAACTGCTTCGGGTTATCGAGGAGAAAGAGTTTGAGCGCCTCGGCGGTAACCGGGTGCTGCGCTCCGACTTCAGACTTATCGCAGCCAGCAACCAGGACCTCGATGTGAAGGTCAAGGAGAGAGCCTTCAGAACCGATCTCTTTTACAGGCTCAACGTTATGCATGTGCACATACCACCGCTGCGGGAACGCAGCGAAGACATCCTGATGATTGCCGCCCATCTGATCAAAAAAATCACCGAAGAAACCAGGCAGCAGGAACTCTCCCTGACCTACGGAGCCGAGGAACTGCTGCTGCGCCACTCCTGGCCCGGCAATGTCAGGGAACTGAACAACGTGATGGAAAGGACCGTCGCCACCTGTGAAGGCGACCAGATTACCCCGGCTGACCTGCCTTTCTTCCTGCACAAGAGCAGTGCCGATCCCTCCGTTATTCAGCGCTCGCTGCTCAAGGAGGTGGTTGCCAAAGCCGAGAAGGCGGCCATCCAGGATGCCCTGAAAATGACTGACTACAACAAAAAGAGCGCAGCGAGCCTGCTCGGTATTCACCGGACGCTGCTCTACAAGAAGATTAAAAGGTACAGGATATCTCTTAGCCCGGAATAGTCAGGGGAATTTTTACATAACCTCTGCGGCGGCGGCTCAGGACAATTGCAGCCCCATATTTTCTGGATTGAAGATTCTGCTCTCCATCAGCTTGGGCGGTTCATTGATCACCGGTGTAAAACCCATCCGGTCCAGAATATCTTTTTGAAGATCGATGCCCGGAGCGATTTCGGCAAGCACCATACCTTCTTCGGTGAGATCGAAGACGCAGCGTTCGGTGATGTAGATGGCGGTCTGTCCACGTTTGATGGAGTACTTGCCGCTGAAAGTGACATGCTCCACCTCACCAGCGACAAACTTGGTGGACTTCCCTTCCTGAACTACGGCGGCCTTGCCGTCTTCGATCTGAAAATCGAGTCCCCCGGCAGTGAAGGTGCCGACGAACACGACCGTCTTGGCGTTCTGGCTGATGTTGATGAAGCCGCCGGCTCCGGCAAGCTTGGGACCGAATTTAGAGACATTGACGTTGCCGAACTGGTCGGCCTGGGCCATACCCAGAAAAGTGATGTCCAGTCCGCCGCCGTCATAATAGTCGAATTGGTAGGGCTGGTCGATCAGGGCATCGGTGTTTATGGCAGCGCCGAAACTGAGACCGCCGACCGGAATACCCCCAATGACACCCGGCTCGGCAGTCAAGACGATGCGATCAAGTACCTGTTCCTCGTTCACCACATTGGAGACGCCCTCCGGCATGCCGATCCCGAGGTTGACGATATTGCCCTCCCTGAGCTCGAATGCGGCCCGGCGGGCGATGATTTTGCGGGCGCCCATTTCCATGGGCGGGATCGACTCGACAGGGATTCTGATCTCGCAGCTGTAGGAAGGGTTATATTGTTCTCCAAATGTCTGCCAGTGGTTTTCCGGATCAGCGACCACCACATAATCGACGAAAATACCGGGAATCTTGACATCCCGGGCGGGCAGACTGCCGCAGTCGGCAATTCGTTCGACCTGGACCAGCACTTTTCCGCCTGAATTCCTGACTGCCATGGCGATGGACAAAACTTCAAGGGTCAGCGCTTCTTTCTCCATGGTTATATTGCCGCTGGGATCGGCAGTCGTACCTCTAATCATGGCGATATCGATCGGAAAAGTTTTGTAGGCCAGGTATTCCTCTCCGTCAATTATCATCAGCTCGACCAGTTCCTCGGTGGTAACCTGGTTAATTTTACCGCCACCGTTGCGAGGGTCGACGTAGGTGCCAAGGCCCACCGAACTGATGGTGCGAGGCTTCTTGGCCGCGATATCGCGGAACATGGTGGAAATAATTCCCTGGGGGAGATTGTAAGCGCTGATCTTGTTCTCGATCGCCTGCTTCTGCAGACCGGGAACAAGGCCCCAGTGACCCCCGACAACTTTGCCGACCATGCCGGGGTGGATGAAGTGGTTGAGTCCACGCGATTTGCCGTCGCCTTGTCCGGCAGCATAGACGAAGCCCAGATTGGAAGGTTCCCCTGTTTCCAGGAAGCGTTTCTCCAGTGCGACCGCGAGATGTTCGGCAAAACCGGTGCCGACAAAACCGCCAGTGGCGATCATACTGCCGTTCATTATCACGGAAACTGCTTCTGCTGCTGAAACGACTTTATTCTGCCGGTTCGCTGAGCCGTTGTGTGAAGTCCGTTGTTCAGTCATGACTTGTGTACCATTGAAAAAATCTATCTGAGTGCGAATAGTAGATGGTATGTCCTTGATGGAAAAAGCAATAAATGTGCCCAATTATAATTCAATCTTTTTAACCATGGGCTGCTGCATAGATAACTGGTTACCCGGTAAAGAGCTGGCGCGCCGATTGCAAGATGAGATCCTATCTTGTGCCCGCTCATTCGCCAGCCGACCGGCTTGGCAATGAAAATTGATCCTCAGAAGAGAAAATGGAGGATGAGATGCTGTCGATCAGTGATTCCGTGGCCGTCATCACCGGAGGCAGCGGAGGAATTGGCAAGGCCCTGGCTGAATACTGGCTGAGCAAGGGTGGTAAAGTCATTAATGCAGATGTCGCGGAAGAGGCGCTCAGGGCCACAGAACAGGAGCTAAAAAAAATCAGCACCAACATCGCCTCGATCGTCTGCGACGTGACCAGTGAAGTGGACAATGCCCGGTTAGCTTCATTTGCCATGGAGCGCTTCGGAGCCATCAACCTGATTGCCCCGTTCGCCGGCATCACGGCCGACGGGCTGGTCATTAAAACAGACAGGGACACCGGCAAGGTAAGCGGCAAAATGGCCCTTGATAAATTTCAAAAGGTGATAGATATAAATCTCACCGGTGTTTTCCTTACCATCCGGGAATGTGTCGAGCAGATGATCAACAACGACTGTCGAGGACTAGTCTGCGTTGTCTCTTCAACTGGCTCACTGGGGACGGCAGGTCAACTCAACTACTCATCGTCCAAAGCTGCCATGTCGGTGTTTCCAAAGGTGCTCACGGCCGAGTTCTTCCGCCGCAACATCGCCGACAAGGTCCGCTGCATGGCGGTAGCCCCGGGCTACGTGGCAACGCCTATGGTAAAGAACATGGATGAGCGGATGATTGCCAAAATCGTCGAACAGGTACCGATCGGACGGTTGATCGAACCTGAAGAAATTGTTTCAATAGTCGCCGAGTTGTACAGAAACGAGGCCATGGCCGGGGAAACAGTCTTTGTGCATGGCGGGCTGCGGCTCGGTTCCAAAGGCTAATCATTTAAAAACAGTGCGAGGTACACAACCAATGAGAGACGTTGTCATAGTAGAAGGAAGACGCACAGCGATTGGCTCCTTCGGAGGATCGCTCAAAGATGTTCCAGTGGTTGAACTGGGAGCGGCGGTCATGAAGGCCGCCTTGAAGGAATCGGGGCTGCGGCCGCAGACAAGTGAGGAGTGTATCAAATTTGCTCCAGATGCGATCCGCGATGAAGGCAGGATCGAGCTCGAAGCCCAGTTTTACGATTATGACGAGAGCCTGCAGCCGGTCAATATCGACATGGTATACATGGGTAATGTACTGCCCATGGGCCAGGGGCAGAACACCTGCCGTCAGGCAATGATTCGTGCCGGCGTTTCCAAAGAAACCAGCGCCACCACGGTCAACAAGCTCTGCGCCTCGGGCATGGAGGCAGTGGTGCTGGGGACCCAGGCCATACGCTGCGGTGACGCGGATGTGGTTCTGGCTGGAGGTATGGAGTCGATGAGCCGCGTTCCCTACGCGTTGCCGGGGGCACGCTGGGGGCAGCGGATGGGCAACGGCGAGCTCGTCGATCTGCTTATTTATGACGGCCTGCACGAATATTTTTATGGCTATCACATGGGTATGACGGCCGAGAATATTGCCGCCAAATATGGGATAAGCCGAACCGAGCAGGACGAACTCGGTGTGCAGAGCCACAATCGAGCGCTGGCTGCCATCAAGGACGGATTATTCGATGATGAAATCGTCGAGATACTCGTTCCCCAGAGAAAAGGTGAGCCGATTTCCTATACAGTTGATGAGCGGCCCATGGAGACCAGCCTCGAAAAAATGGGGAAGCTCCGCACGGCTTTCAAGAAAGACGGATCAGTAACCGCCGGCAATGCCTCCGGTATCAACGACGCTGCTGCCGCACTATTGCTCATGGCCGAGGAAACAGCCAGGGACCGCGGTGTGCAGCCGCTGGCGAAAATAAAAACCTATTCCTCCGCCGGACTGGATCCGGCTTACATGGGATTGGGCCCGATCCCCGCAGTGCGGAAGATTCTCGCTGGC
>JABDQA010000098.1 GCA_013042475.1 Desulfofustis sp. | reverse complement strand
GCTCAACACCTCTTCAATGGCAACGAGATCAATATTGAACTGCTCATCGGTTTTGACCACCCTGCCCACGCCACCGTGGTTATCCACATAAAAATTATATTCGACAAAATAGGGAGCAAGTAAAATGACTTCGTCGCCGGGATTGAGCAGGGCCTTCATCACCACGTTGATGGCCCCGGCGGCCCCGCAACTCATGAGCATATCGGCCGGGTTAACCTGGATATTCTGTTCGCCAGACATGCGGGCAGCGATCGCTTCGCGCACCCAGGGGAGCCCACCGTTGGGCATATAGGCATGCTGGCCGGGTCGCGTTTCAGCGGCAACCTCCATGAGGATCTTGCGAAATTCCCGTGGCGGCGGTACATCGGGGTTGCCGAGACTGAAATCGAAGATCTGGTCGTTGCCATACTCGGCTTTCAGCCGCGCCCCTTCTTCAAACATCTTTCTGATCCAGGAAGATTTTTCGCTGAAATGTATCATTTTCTCTGAAACTGCCATGTCTGCGTCCTCTATGTGAATGTAGCGGTGATTATCCGTTTACTCTGCGCAGCGAAGATTCCTCTGGGACCTTGCTGCTGCGCTCAGGCGCCGAATTTTTTCTTGAAGAAGTCGTACGCCGCATTTATCTCCTTCATTTTCTCTTCGGCAACTTCTTGAAATTCTTCACCAAGGTGACTGACCTTGTCCGGGTGGTATTTCATGCTGAGCTGGCGGTACGATTTCTTTATAGTTTCCATATCCGCGCCGGGTTCAAGACCGAGCACTGCATAATATTGGGCGTCGTTGACGCGTGCCTCTGTGGCCTGGCGCTGGCGGTGATAGGTGTACTTGGCCTCGATGGTGCGCAGGTCATATTGGGAAATCTCAAGAAAGATTGAGATCTGCCTGGCCTTTTCAAGCTCATTCTGGGGAACCGGATCCTTGGTGTAGACGATCTGGTAAATCAGTTCGAGCAGGATCAGACGCGGCTCGTAAGCAAATGTACGTTTGAATTCCTCGAGCATCGATTCCAGCGTTTCGGTCGATTCGGTGGCCTCTTTGATAAGATTTTTGACCCAGGCCATCTTGGTCTGGTTGTAATGGAGGTTGTATTGGAAGAAACGCTGAATAGTCTGGACCTCATCCCGGGAAACATGGTCATCGAGCTGGGCGATTTTGACCAGGATGTGAACCAGCAGCCAGACGAAGCGATTATGACTCTCGGACTGGGTGGCTGCATAGCTCGCCACCTGGCGTTGGAGCCAGAACTGGAAACCGAAAAACACCGCCAGGGCGACAAGAACGAATATGAGGCCCGTATAAAAGACAAAGCCCAGGAAATTACCAAGTCCGGAAAAGCCGCCGCTGACCAGGGCAATAAGACAGCCAATTACAAGACAGCCGCCGCAGCCGGGGCCCTGTTGCTGGTAGGTATATCGCATGGTGTATGGTTGTTGTCGTGGATGGTGTTGACCGCTTTTCAGTTGGTAGCAAAAAGTGCTTCGATAAATTCGTCGGCGTCGAAATCTCTGAGGTCGTCAACTTGCTCCCCGACGCCGATAAAGCGTATCGGCAGGTCCATCTCCCTGGTGATGGTAGCAACTATCCCCCCCTTGGCGGTGCCGTCAAGCTTGGTCAGCGCCACACCTGTGACCCCGACCGCGTCATTGAACAGTTTGGCCTGGGAGATGCCGTTCTGACCAGTGGTGGCGTCAATGACCAGCAGTACTTCATGGGGAGCGCCCTCGAGCTGTTTGTTCATAACCCGCTTGATCTTTTTCAATTCCTCCATGAGGTTGACCTTGGTGTGCAGCCTTCCGGCGGTATCCACCAGCACCACGTCATAGTCCTTGGTCTTTGCCACACTCATGGCGTCATAGACGACCGCGGAGGGGTCTGCCCCCTCCTGCTGGGCGATCACCCTGACATCGTTTCGTTCACCCCAGATCTTCAGCTGGGAAACGGCTGCCGCTCTGAAGGTGTCGGCGGCTACAAGTAATACCGACCGGTCGGCCCGGATAAACTTCCTGGCAATTTTGCCGATAGTGGTTGTCTTGCCGACGCCGTTGACGCCGACCACCATGATCACGAACGGCTCATTTTCCGGAAGAGACATTTTCTGCTGGCTGCCGTTGCCGCTGATGTAAACCTTGAGTTGCTCCTTGATAATTTCTTTGAGGACGAGGGGATCGGATAGGTTGTCACGTTTTATCCTTTTCCTGGCATGTTCCAGCAGATCCTGAGTGGTGGCAATGCCAAGATCGGCGGTGATCAGGATCTCTTCGAGCTCGTCAAACAGATCCGCATCGATTTCCTTTTTACCCAGAAAGAGCTCATCCATTCGTATGGTGAGCGATTCCCTGGTTCTGCTCAAGCGCTGGGACAGCCGTGTGAGCATGGATACCGATTGTTCTGCGTGCTTTGGCTCGGACTTGGAAGATTCCTCGAGCTCGTCAAGTTCGGTGACGCTTTGTGTGCTTTCTTCCGGAGTTATTTGAGGGCCGGCTTCGGGAGATACCTGCGGTGGCGGTTCACCAGTTTCAACTGGCACTGGAGGCTGATCCGACTTCGGCTTTTCGATCTGCTCAGTTGTCTCCACCCCGTCCACGAGACTTTCGATCTCCAGCGGTGGATCTGTTTCAATGGGATCCTTTTTCTTATTCTTTTTGAGCCAGCCAAGCATGACTATTCCTAATTAGTTCCCAAGTCCCTCTCAACCTGGCGATTGGTATGAAAATCACTGAACAGGACGCACGTGCCAATGGTTAATCTCTCATATTACGTAGTTAGCCTAAAGAACGCAATAAAAAGAGCCGGAAGTTACGCATTAATCCTGCTAAACCAAGAGATTTGCACGACCATCAATGGTTTTAAAATGATTGCAATTACCGGTGGTCGCATTATTTTAGTGGGGCTAATTTGTGCAAATGTGAAAATCTCATTTTTCTACGCAATAGTGAGCGTAAATCTAAAACGAGAGATTTTCCTTTAAATCGAGGCGGGCGAAAAATTTTACCGCACACACATAACTGATTATCTGAGGATAAAATTCTGAGCGCAACAACGAGTAAAAGGAAAAGCGCCGTTATCGTAGGACAGCCCAAATTGTAAAAAGCTTCAGGAGGAAGTAACAATGGCTCACTCATGCGGAGGATCCAGCTTAAGTGGATCCAACGAATCACAGCAGGCAATACTGGCCCAGCAGGACAATGCGATTACCCGTTCACTGGGAAAAATAAAGAACAAGATACTGGTTATGAGCGGCAAGGGCGGTGTTGGCAAGTCTACCGTCTCGGTCAACTTGGCGCTCAGTCTGTCTAAAAAGGGGCATAAAGTCGGCCTGATGGACGTCGATATCCACGGTCCCGATGTGGTCCGCATGCTGAACATTACCGGAACCCTGGAACCGCCAGTGTCGGAGAAGGATCTGGTGGCGCCGCTCTTCTATAACGACAATCTCAAGGTGGTCTCCCTCGAGTACATGATGAAGGACCGCGACGAGGCGATTATTTGGCGGGGTCCTCTGAAAATACAGGCGATCAGGCAATTTGTCGCCGATTTTGACTGGGGCGAACTCGACTACCTGATCATCGACGCTCCTCCGGGTACCGGTGATGAGCCATTATCAGTTGCTCAGACCATCCCTCTGGTCAAAGCCATAGTGGTGACGACTCCGCAAAAGGTTGCCCTGGCCGATGTCAGGAAATCAATCAATTTCTGTAAAACGGTCAATGTCGATATCGTCGGCGTGGTCGAGAACATGTCAGGATTTGTTTGTCCTCACTGCAACGAAACGGTCGATATCTTCAAGTCCGGTGGCGGTGAGCAGGTGGCGCGCGAATTCGACCTGCCGTTTCTCGGACGTGTGCCGATGGATCCCAAAGTAGTCATGGCCGGCGATGACGGCACACCTTACCTGTCATCCGACGAGCAGAGCCC
>JABDQA010000141.1 GCA_013042475.1 Desulfofustis sp. | reverse complement strand
GAGATAATCTCCCCATCCACCTGCAGTTCGGCCTGCCGTTCGGCGTAGGGTGCCACCAGCAACAGGGAGGAGAGATATTGACTGCTCTTCCCCTCGGGTAATACGGTCTTTCCACCGCGCAGGCCGGATGCAATTATCGACAGTGGCGGACAGCCGGTATCGTCGATTGATTCGATATCGACCCCCCAGCCTTTCAAGGCAGCCATAAGCGGGCCGATCGGCCGCTCGCGCATGCGCACATCGCCATCGATTATAAACTCGCCGGTACCAAGTGAAGCTACCGAGGTCAAAAAGCGGGTAGCGGTACCGTTATTGCCTAGATAGATGTCGTTGTCGGGCTCGGAGATCCTGCCTCCGGTGCCCGAGACCCGCCAACTCTGAGTACCCTTGTCGATGTCAATTCCCATCTGCTGCAGTGCCGCTGAGGAATAATCGGTGTCCTCGCTAACCAGAGGTCCATGCAGGGTCGAAGCACCATCGGCCAGGGCGGCAGTGATGAGCGCCCGCTGGGTGATGGATTTGGAACCGGGGATGGTAACCACGGCATCGATGTGCTCAACTGGTTTAATCTCGATCATCGGTAAAAGATAAATAAACAGGTAGTTCCTTAGCTGGCAACTGCGTCGAGCATGGCCTGGCGCATTACTTCGACCGGCGCCTCAAGCCCGGTCCACAGTTCGAATTGGGCCACTCCCTGATAAAGCAGCATCTCCAAGCCATTTATACAGATACAGCCGCGGGTAGCTCCATCTTTGAGAAGTTGTGTCTGTAGAGGCGCATAGACAATGTCCATAATTACCCGATATCCGTCAAGCAGCCTCTGTTCAATGGGACTCGCCTTAGAGTCTGGCTCCATACCTACCGAGGTGGCGTTGATCAGAATAGTCGTCTCTTGCTCAGGAGGTTCATCCAGAGGTGACCAGCCACAGTCGAGTTGCTTGGCCAGCAGGCGTCCTTTAGCTTGGCTCCTGCTCTTGATCTCCACCGTGGCTCCTGCTTCGAGCAAACCGAAGCCAATGCCCCGGGCTGCTCCTCCGGCCCCGAGAATTACAGCCCTACTGCCATGAAGTTCCATGTGATCGAGTATCGCCCGGTTGGACCCCAGCCAGTCAGTATTGGTGCCGAACAGCCGCGCCTCATTTCGCTCCCTCTTGACCAAGACCGTATTCACCGCTCCTATCCTGGCGGCTACCGGGTCAACCTCATCGAGCAGATCGATTACCTGCTGCTTGAAAGGAATCGTGACACTGGCTCCATCGATATGCATCGCTTTGAGACCTTCTACAGCAGCGTGGAGATCAGCAGTGGGCAGCGGTATGTACACTCTGTTCTCCTTACATGCCGCAAACGCCCGATTGTGCATCAGCGGGCTCAACGAATGAGTCACCGGGTTTCCAATGATGCCGTATACCTTTGTCCTGCCGTTTATAACCATGTTTTATCGACCATTTACCGACCATCATGCCGGTGTCGATTGGAGCTGCACCTGAGCATGTTGTTATGATTCTTGCGAATATTTTTCAGTGCCTTCAGGGTCCTTTCCGAGCAGCCGAATTGCCAACCAGACCAGCAGCGACACCACGGCCAGGTCATCGACTATGCCAATTCCCAGAAACCAGTCCGGCATGAGATCGTAGGGCAGTACCAGATAGATCAGGGCCGCCAACAGAATAAGCTTGACCTTCCAGGGCGTATCCTTGCGCAGCAGCAGGCGAAGATAACCAGCAGTTGTCGATAACAAACGGCCCAGCACCGGAGGTCCCGTGCGCTTTGCCATCCATCAGACCTCGAGGGCGCCGATTAAATCCCTGATCGAAGCCAGTTTGTTGGTTTTTACGTAATCTCCGATGCCGTCCACCACTTCCTCGCTGACCCGTGGATTGATAAAATTTGCGGTGCCTATCTGCACCGCGGCAGCCCCTGCCACAATGAATTCAAGCGCATCTTCAGCGCTCTCAATACCGCCGATGCCGATGACTGGTATCTGGACCGCTCCTGCCGCCTGGTAGACCATACGCAGAGCGATCGGCTTGATTGCCGGTCCGGAAAGGCCACCTATTACATTGGCTAATACCGGCTTTCTGCGCTGCAGGTCAATGGCCATACCGATCAGGGTGTTCACCAGAGAAATCGAGTCGGCCCCTCCAGCTTCAACCGCCTTTGCCATCTCGACAATATCGGCAACATTGGGCGAGAGTTTGACCATTACCGGTACATCCGCCGCCTTTTTCACCGCTTCGGTGACCGCCGCGGCCATGGACGGCACGGTGCCGAAAGCCACTCCGCCTTTTTTGACGTTGGGACACGATATATTCACCTCCAGGGCCGCTATTCCATCAACCCCCTGCAACCGTTCGGTGATCTGCCGATACTCATCGATCGTATCGCCCAAGATATTGACGATAACTGGTACTCCAATACCCTTCAGGTAGACCATTTTTTCGGCGATGAAGCGCTCTACCCCTACATTTTGCAAGCCTATGGCATTGAGCATACCGCACGGTGTCTCAACAATGCGCTGGGGAGGGTTTCCGGCTCGCGGCTCAAGGGAAATACCTTTGACGATGATGCCGCCGAGCCGGTGCAGGTTGATAAGGTCTTCGAACTCGCGGGCATAGCCGAAAGTACCCGAAGCAGTCATGACCGGATTCTGCAGTTCGAGCGAACCGATATTCACCCTCAGATCGGGATAGGGATCATGATCCTTTACGAATTCCATGACAGCTCCCTTGTGTCAAACACCGGCCCGTCGATACAGACATGCACGTAGCTGCCGTCGCTGGCGTCGAGGTTGCATCCCAAACACGCCCCCATGCCGCAGGCCATGACACTCTCCACCGAGACCTGGCAGTCGAGTTTTCTTTCAGTACTGAAACGATGCAGGACCTCGAGCATGTTATCAGGGCCACAGCCGTAAATTCTAGTGTTTGCCGCCAACTGCTCGGAACGTAGGATATCGGTAACAAATCCCTTTAGGCCATAGGAACCGTCGTCAGTGGCACAGTGCAGGGCCAATCCAAACTGCCTGAAATCCTCGACCAGTGGTTCCACGTCTTCCCTGGTCCTGCCTCCCAGGATAATCAGGTCTTGGCCATGCTCCCTGCTCAACGAGCTGACAATCTTCGCCAGGAAAAGCATTGGCGCTATACCCAGGCCGCCGCCGATCAGACAGGCGGGACGATCATCTGCGACGCTGAAGCCTCGCCCCAGAGGGCCAAATACATCGAGGATTTCCCCTACCTTGGCATGGGCCAGGATATTAGTGCCCCGACCGACATTTTTGAAGAAGATTTGAATATGACCGCTGCTGCTCGTCTGGTGCAGGGAGAAGGGTCGCCTGAGTAGTGGATCTTGTCCGGGACCTGTCCTGATCATGACGAACTGGCCGGCTTCCGCCGAACCTGCAATCAACGGTGCTTCGAGCGTGATCCTGATGTTGAATTCCGAGAGCTGCTCGAAACGGATAATCCTTGCTTTTTCCTGGTGTTGCGACATAATGAATCGATAGAGAAGTTATTCCATTTAATCATACAGTTAGGACGAATTCGTGCAGATTTCTCTGTTTCTCCTCGCAGCAGTTTTCATGTTCGGCTGCATCATCGGCAGTTTTCTTAACGTGGTTATCCTCAGACTGCCTGATCCCGCTGGTTCTATCGCCTTTCCCCCGTCCCACTGCCCGAAGTGCAAAACCCCCCTGAACTGGTACGAAAATATCCCGATCCTGAGCTATCTCGCACTTGGTGGAAAATGTGGTCACTGTAAAGTGAGAATTTCAGCGCAGTATCCGATAGTCGAACTGCTTACCGGGGTGCTGGCGGTTGCCGTGATCGCCACCTTCGGACTTACTCTGACGGCTCTGGGATTTTTCGTCTTCAGCGCCGCCCTGGTCACTATAATATGGATCGATCTTCATCACCAGATAATACCTGATGTCATTAGCCTGCCGGGGATCATTTTCGGATTTGGATTCTCCTTTGTATCTACCTTCGTGACCTGGCAGGAATCGCTGATCGGTCTACTTGCAGGCGGCGGGATCTTCTACGCCGTGTCCTACTCATATTACCTGCTCAGGAGGCAGGAAGGACTCGGTGGCGGCGATATCAAACTGCTCGCCATGCTGGGTGCATTTCTGGGCTGGCAGTCGCTGCTCTTCATCATATTCGCCAGTTCTATTACCGGCACCATTGCCGGCCTGTTTGCGATGCGCAGCCAGAAGAAAGGCGGGACGACCCGCATTCCTTTCGGACCGTTTCTGGCAGTTTCAGCACTCTTCTACCTGTTCTTCCGTCCCCAGGTTCAGCAGCTGTTTATCCTATATCTCGATTTGTTCAGATAGTTCATACTACCTTTGGTGACACGATAGATATCGTGTCATCTTGATGGGCTCGCCGCAGCTGCATTGCCAGAAGGCCGCTAAGTGGCCAACTCCGGTCGGTTTTTCAGCGTGCAGTCGATCAGGCCGATCACCGCAGCGGGGCTGAGTTCATCGATGTCATCCAATGAAAAGCCCCCGGATGCCGCGGCAGCCGGGGGCTCGTAAAACTATATTTGGGATTATTGGGTTAGTGTTCCACTTCTTCCTCGACCCCCAGGGCAATCTTGTAGAGCAGGGTCAGCAGCAGGAAGCCGGTGGCCCAGACGCCTATGGTAATGCCGATCTCATTCAAGGTGGGATAGTACTCGGTCACCTCTTCGAGCGGATTGGGTACGAAGCCGGCGAATACAAAACCGAGTCCCTTGTCCGTCCAGAGGGCAAGGAAAATCAGAATCGAGGCCACAGTTACCAGTCTGAAATCGAAAATCTTGGCAATCTTCAAATAGCCGAGAATCCCCAGACCGGCGAAGTTAAACAAGGTTGCCGTCCACATGAACGGAACCAGGTTGTTGTAGACTTCACCATGGTGCTCGAGGCCGAAGAACAGATACTCGAGGCTGTGCATATGGCCGGGAACTTCTGAATAATAGCCGACGAAGAACTCGAGCAGGAAGAAGAAGGTGTTGATGATCACCGCGTACATGATAATGGTGGTCATCTTCTTGATAGCCTCCTCGCCTGCGTCGAAGTTTGCAAACTTCTTCATGACTGCACAAGCAATCAGGATCAGCGCCGGTCCAGCGGCGAAGGCAGACGCCAGGAAGCGCGGTGCAATAATCGCTGACAGCCAGAAGTGGCGGCCCGGCAGACCGCAGTACAGCATAGCGGTAACGGTGTGGATTGAAACTGCAAACGGAAGAGAGAGGTAGACGAAGAAGTAGATCCACTTGGGCGGCGCTACCTGTTTTCGCTCAGCGGTCAGGATAACCCAACCACACAGCAGGTTCAGCAGCAGATAGCCCCAGAGTACACACATATCCCAGAAAAGCATGGAGTATGGTGTGGGATAAAAGAGCACGTTCAAGCCACGCAGCGGCTGGCCGAGATCGGCCATGATGAACATCAGACACATGACCAGTGCCGCAATGGCAAGGAACTCACCGAGGATGGTGATCCGGCCAAAGACCTTGTAATCGTGGATATAGTACGGCAGCACCAGCATCAATCCACCGGCGGCGACGCCGACCAGAAAGGTAAACTGGGAGATATAGAGTCCCCAGGAGACGTCGCGGCTCATGCCGGTGAGTCCCAGACCGAACGTATACTGTCTAAAATAGCAGGCCCAGCCGATGGCAATCAGTGATGCGAGTATTCCCAGCCAGATCCAGTAGGCCGGTTTTCCTTTAAGTGTTTTTTCTATCATGACAACCTCACACTATGTAGAAGACTGACGGTCTCGTACCGGCAGCCGGTTTACGTTGAATGGTGAACTCCTTGTTGAGCACCTCCCTCACTTCAGAATGGGGATCGTTGAGGTCGCCAAAGACGATCGCCCCACTTCCCTTGCAGGCCTCGACACAGGCAGGCTCGAGGCCCAGCGCCAAACGTTCGCTGCAAAAGTTGCACTTCTCCACGACACCGCGTCCCCGGGTCGGGAATTGCAGATTGTACTCCTTGATAAACGGACGCGGATCCTGCCAGTTAAAGCTCCTGGCTCCGTACGGGCAGGCAGCCATGCAGAAACGGCAGCCTATGCAGCGGTGATAATCCATGGAAACGATACCGTTCTTCTCGTGCTTGAAGGTGGCCTTGGTCGGGCACGCTTTTACGCAGGAGGGATTTTCACAGTGGTTGCAGAGCACTGGAAACGGGCTGTTTTCTATGGTTTGCGAGCGAAGATTGTGGGAATGGTCCGGAAAGGCGTTGTGATAACCAGTTTTCCAGATCCATTTGATCTCACTTTTGCGCTCGGGAATGTCGGGGACATTGTGCACCTTGTGGCAGGCCGCGATGGCTTTGTCGAGCAGCAGTTCATCATCGTAGAACTTACGCATATCGATCACCATTCCGAGCTGCACTCCCGAACTCTGCTCCTCACCGTGGTGCGCATCCGCTTCACCATGGGCGGCGGCAGGAGCAGCATGATCGCCGCCACTGGCTGCCACGGCATGATTGGAAGACAGCTTGACTATCGTGGGGGCGCTGATGCCGGCAAGTACCGTCGCGCCGGCCATCTTCAGGAATTTTCTTCTTTTTTTATCCATTACTGTGCCTCCTTTTTCGCTGCCTCAGTGGGGGTAATATGACACTCCCAGCAGGTAGGCTGTACTGCCGCGTAATCGTGGCAGGAATCGCAAAATTTCTCTTTGTTGGAATGGCATTCCATACAAGCCAGCTGCAACCCCTTGCCATATTCAACCCCGGCCACGACGATTTTTTCGCGATTTGAGTTGCGAATCACGTCATCGCGCCATTCGTTGAGCAGCTGCATGTGTTTAGCACGCATCTCAGCAGCCGGCGCCACACACTCTTTGGTGCCATTGGGGGGAAGTTCCGGTTTAGGCAGCGGGCCGGCATCCAAACCGTTAAACCAGATGGGAAACGTCACTAACAGGACGAAAATAACGAGTCCCGAAACTATTAAGCCTTTATTATACATTTTTCGTTTCTCCTCTATTCCGGTCAGGGTTAGAATACCATGGTCCGCAGACCTTCATCGAGTTCGCCTCTGGTCTCACCTTCTAAAACGATGGCA
>JABDQA010000091.1 GCA_013042475.1 Desulfofustis sp. | reverse complement strand
GCAAGTGGAGTCTGCGGGCCTCGGTGACCTCGGAGCTTCTGCTCGACAATGTCGTGGTTGATGAATCGACCAGTTTGCTGCCGGGTGTCACCGGCCTCAAGGGACCGCTCAGCTGCCTGACCCAGGCGCGCTACGGCATTGCCTGGGGAGCGTTGGGCGCCGCCGATAACTGTTACCAGACGGCCCTTGACTATTCCCTCAGCCGGGTGCAGTTCGACCGGCCAATCGGCGGTTTTCAACTGCAGCAGAAAAAGCTCACCGAGATGGTCACCGAGATCACCAAGGGACAGCTTCTGGTTCTCCAACTCGGAAGGCTCAAGGACCAGGGCATGGCAACCCCGGCCCAGGTATCGATGGCCAAGATGAACAATGTCCAGGTGGCACTCGATATCTGCCGATCGGCACGAACCATGCTCGGTGCCAACGGCATCATGGGTGACTATCCGATCATGCGCCATGCCGCCAACCTGGAATCGGTCTATACCTATGAGGGCACCCATGATATTCACACCCTGATAATCGGTCAAGAGGTGACGGGGCTCGCGGCTTATCGCTGACAGGTGTTTAATTGGAAACGGCGATTTTGCACCACTATCATGATTGTGCTCGAAATTTCATTCACTAAATATTAACTATGGTTGCGGTAATATATTTTCA
The DNA here is from genome assembly GCA_013042475.1 of Desulfofustis sp. Lineage (GTDB taxonomy): Bacteria > Desulfobacterota > Desulfobulbia > Desulfobulbales > Desulfocapsaceae > JABDQA01. The sequence continues at coordinate 29,538 of JABDQA010000091.1, read as the reverse complement.
CACGCCTTGATCCTGGACCATAATCACCCGATCAGAGAAAAATCAATTATGAAAAGTTTCCGAATACTCTCATGATTGCTAATTCTATTGATGCCGGCAGTAGTCTCGGCCACTCAATTTGACAACACTCACCTGATTACCGATGCCAACAACGGCGATCCCCAGGCCCAGTACACCTTGGCCCATCTCTACCTGAAGGGCAAAGGTGGAATCGAGTTTGATGTTGAAGAGGCGGTCAAGCTCCTGGAAAGGGCGGCCGACAGCGGCCACGAGGAGGCGGCCTTCGACCTGGCCTTCCTCTATCTCAACGGCACGAAACTGACAAAGGACAGAGTTAAGGCCCTGCGCTGGCTGACCAGATCGGCGGAAATGGGCCAGATGGATGCCCAATATTTTCTCGGTTTGGCCTATAAGAAAAGCGATCCGGAAAAGGCAGCGGCTTGGCTTAAAATGGCAACTGATAGCGGCCATCTTGAAGCTGTTTCCGAGTTGGATCAGATCTGCAAAAAAACTCCTCAGTGGTGTCGCTTCACGGCGAATTGAAATCCGGCGGTGCCGGCTCAAGGAGTATCGGGGTCGAAGGGCGCGGTCGCATCCCGGTGAATGGATTCCAGCAGTGCCATCGGGTTGTGCTTGAAGTCCTCATGGATCTGTTGATCAAACTCGATTTTCTCGTCGAAGGTGGTAATCAGGTTCTGGTGGGCCCAGCGGTTCAAATAATAGACGATCATTTCAGGCAGCCTGGTGTACACCGTCTCTTCCGGCATCGGATCAACGAAGCTTGAATTGAAGAGCTTCTCGCTGGAAAGAGTCTGGGTGCGGTAAAAGGCGCCCAGAAACATCAATTCCGGAGGCAGCGATGCCTTGAGGCCCACCTTGGTGAGCAATCGCAGGATTATCTGAATGGACTTCTTGCCGGTTCTGGCAACCGAATAGGGGACATACACCTTCCGGGGACTCTTCAACTGCAGATAGGATTTGATGGTCATGATCAGGTCAGCCAGTTCCACCGGTACCGGATCAACGAAATGATAGGTCTGGCAGCTGTATTCCTGGCGATTCTCAAACATGTGGTGAATCGCATAGGGGATTTTTCTGCAATTGGAGTAGGAATGTAAAGTGCCTTTATTGGTAAACAGAAAAGGCATCGATTCATCGGCGATGGTAAACAGCAGGCGGTGAAACCCCTGAATCTTGTGGTCGTGATTTCCATAGACGATGGACAGCCTGATACAGGTGTAATCGAGACCCTCGTTGTCAGCCATGTACCTGAGGGTTTCCTCGGCCATCAACTTTGATTTGGCGTAGTTACTCAGCTTGGCGTTGAGCGGCAGGGTGTCAGTTTCGCGCAGGCCGCTCCCCTGTGGCAAGGTAGCTGCGGAACTGAAAAAGAAATAAGGGACTTTCAGTGTCGCGGCCGCCCGGGCAACATTGATGGCGCCCACGTAGTTGACCTCGAAGGAGAGCTGCGGGTCGGCGTTTATGTTGGCGATTGCCGCATTGATGACGAAATCGGGTTTGACGGCGAGCAGGTAATTGCGAATGTCCTGGCAGTTCTTCAGCGATACCTTCTTACTGCTCGGGGCAAGCATGTCGACGATACCCGGTCGGCGCTGCTTGTAGAAATTGACAATGGTTCCCCCGATAAGTCCCGAACCTCCGAAAACCACTCCTGTTTTCATCGCTCTCCTCGATATGTTCGATAAGCCTGGTGGGGGTGCTTGGTCCGACTCGTTCATTAAACACGAACCTTGTGCATATTGCAATCAGCCCTTATTGCTCTACTAGTATTGTGGTTAGCCGGGGAACGGAAAAAGTGTTTTTACACAAGCTCGGGTTCCCGCTTGAATTCGAACCGCCGCCGGCACTTCATCGATTCTGCAGGGGGGTGATATTGCAGGGCGGGGATGCGGGAAAAACTAAAAATATGTTCGGTATTAAGCGCCTGACATCTAAGAGGAGGGGTGTGTGATGGTTACCTATCTGTACTGGATACTGGTTGTGCTTGTGGCTGGAGCTGTTCTTTACGGTCTCGGCGCCAAGGCGGAAAAATGGAAAGCAGCTCTGGTGGTTTCCGGTTTACTTCTGCTGGTCGGTTGGACCGCTTATTATTTCTGGCTGGAACAGATGTTTGTCAAACGTTACGGCGGGGTCATGACCATAAGTGTGCCGGATGGCTATTACCATATCACCACCACCTGGAAGGACGATCACCTATGGGTGGAGAACTATGACCCACGCACTAACACCTGCGTCTTCAGTGAATACTCCAAGGGCAATCTGCTGCAGGGCAAAGTGACGATCAAAAATTGTAATCCTCTGCAGCGAAATTAGCGCATGATCTTTTCTTTACGTAAAGATTAATAAAAATTAAGAGAGTCCTGCCTTCGCCCTGCTCGGCCCAACATACCACAATGTAAGACTCTCATGTAGCATGTTTAATATACTGAATCTAAGTACAATATATTGTCAGATGGGTTTATCTTGGAATTGTTATCTGGTTGACTCGCACTATATAAAAATTTTTTACTAGTTGACTTAAACGTAAAGGTTAAGTATACAGAAATGGTGCGTTTGTGATATAATCGAAACGAGGGACCGAGCCGTGAATCCTGAACATTCACTGGAGGCGCCATGGACTTTCTTTCTTATCAATCGATCCCGGCAATTCTCAAGGACAACTCCATCCGCTACCGTGACAAGACCGCGATAAGCTACAAAAAGAGTGGTGTGTTTCTATCCCTGACTTATGATCAATTTTACACCAGGGTACTGCAGCTTGCCCGGGGTCTATGCAAAGCCGGAATGCAGCCGGGCGACAAGGTGGCGATCTTTTCGGAGAACAGGCTTGGCTGGGCGATATCAGATTTCGGCATCCAGTCGGGGCGGGGAGTTCCCGTACCTATTTACGCCACCAATACCGGGGAACAGGCCGCCTATATCCTCAATCACTGCGAGGCCAAAATCGTTTTCGTCTCGACCAAAGGCCAGTATGAAAAGCTGCTCGAGGTCAGAGACCAGATCCCCAACGTCGAACTTGTCATTTCGTATGAGCGTTTCATGGGGGACCGCTCGTTTCCGGTTTATACCCAGTACCAGCTCTCCGAGGTTTCGACCCCAATAAGTCAGGAGGACAGAGACCTGATTGAAGACAAGATCGATCAGGTCAGGCACGAAGACATTCTCACCCTGATCTATACGTCGGGCACCACTGGGCGACCCAAGGGGGTGATCCTGACCCAGTACAATGTCATCTGCAATGTGACCCAGGCGCTCCGCCAGGTCGGAGGTTGGATAGAAGATGAGACCTTTTTAAGTTTTCTGCCGCTGAGCCATATCCTTGAACGAACGTGCGGCTACTACGGTTGTCTGATGTGCGGTAAACATATCGCCTTTGCCGAGGATGTCAAAAAGGTAGTGGAAAATATGGACGAGATACGTCCAACTTTCATGATCAGCGTTCCCCGATTATTTGAAAAGGTGCACAGCCGCATCTATGAAAGTGCCCACCAGATGAGCTCTTTTCGCAAGGCCATGTTTCACCGGGCGGTCAGCGTAGGGAGAGAATACGCCAATAAAAAATATATCGATAAGAAACCGGTAGGGCTGCTGGGTCTTAAATACCGGTTTTTCGACCGTCTGGTATTCAGAAAAATCAGGAAACGTTTTGGCGGCCAACTGCGTGGTATGGTCTGCGGAGGGGCGCCGCTGGACAAAACCATCAACGAATTCATGTGGGCCATTGGAATTCCGGTCTTTAACGGCTATGGGCTGACCGAGACAAGTCCGGTGGTCACTGCGAGCAGTCTTGATCAGGTCAGGTTTGATTCCGTGGGTAAAAAGGTGGAAAAAACCGATCTGAAAATTGGTGAGGACGGAGAACTGCTTGTCAAGGGCCCTCAGCTCATGAAAGGTTATTTCAAAAATGACAAAGCAACGGAAGAGTGTGTGGAAGACGGCTGGTTCAAGACCGGCGACATCGCCCGTATCGACGAGGAAGGGTTCGTCTATATCGTTGATCGGAAAAAAGAGATCATCGTCACTGCCGGGGGCAAAAATATCGCGCCGCAGCCCATCGAGAACGAACTCAAACTCGACAAGTTCATTTCCCAGGCGATAGTTTTTGGCGACCGCAAGCCTTACCTCACGGCACTTCTCACCCCGAATATCGAAAGGCTGATCGATTACAGCCGTCAGAACCAGATCGATTACATCGACATCTATGAGCTGGTGAAAAGCAGCCGGATCACCAAATTATATGATGAGCGGATCGATGAATTGAACCGTAGCCTGCCCCCTTATTCGACCATTAAGTATTTTGCCCTGGTGCCGAAAGACTTTTCGATCGATGGAGGGGAGTTGACACCGACCCTGAAACTGAAGCGCAAGGAAATCTATAACAAGTACAAGGCCATCGTTGATGAAATGTATATGAGCCAAGAAAACGGTGTGGTTTTCAAAAACAAAGCCGTCGTTGGAGAGACACAATGATTCAGATAAATCGCGCAGCCGTGCTTGGCGCCGGAGTGATGGGCGCCACCATTGCCGCCCATTTGGCCAATGGCGGACTCGATGTCCTGATGCTCGATATCGTGCCTAAAGAACTGACCGATGAGGAACAGAAGCGGGGCTTGACCCTGGACAGTCCTGAAGTGCGTAACCGCATCGTCGAAGCGGGACGGCAGGGGCTGCTTAAGATAAAACCCGCGTCACTTTATTTGAAAAATTACGTGGACCGGGTCGAAGTAGGCAACTTCGAAGATGATCTCGCCCGTTTGTCTGGGTATGAATGGGTGATCGAGGTAGTGGTAGAGAACCTCGAAATAAAACGGAGGCTGTTCGAGAAAATCATCCCCCACCTTCATCCCCAGGTAGTGTTGAGTTCCAATACCAGCGGTCTGTCGGTCAACGAAATGGCTAAGACGCTGCCGCCGGAGCTGAGAAAACGATTTCTGGTGACTCACTTTTTCAATCCGCCACGCTATATGCGGCTCATGGAAATTATTTCCTGTGACGAAGCTGACCCAGAGCTGGTCAGTGACATGGCCGAATTTATCTCCCGACGTCTCGGCAAGGGGGTGGTCTATGCCAAGGACACCGCCAATTTCATCGCCAACCGCATCGGTGTTTATGCAATTTACAAGGGTATTGAGCATATGATGGAGATGGGCATGACGGTCGAGGAGGTCGATTCGGTAGCCGGTCCGGCCACCGCCAGGCCCAAGAGTGGTGCGTTCAGAACGGCCGACCTGGTCGGGCTCGATGTGCTGGCCCATGTGGGGAACAACTCATATGCGAATGTGCCCGACGATGAAGAGCGGGAGGTCTTCAAGCTGCCCGAGTTTATGGCTGCCATGATCGACCAGGGCAAACTGGGGAACAAGGCCGGCCAGGGCTTCTACAAAAAAGAGATGGTCGACGGTAAGCGGCAGATCTTCTACTACGACTACAACAGCGGCGACTACCTGCCCTTGGCCAAACCCAAATTTGCATCAGTACAGATGGTCAAACAGGTGGATGATCCCCGCCAGCGGCTCAAAACCATCCTCGGGGGCGCCGATAGGGCGGCTGAATACGCCTGGAAGAGTCTGCGCGATTCGCTGATCTACACCTTCAATCGGATTCCTGAAATCGCCGACGACGTGGTCAATATCGACAATGCCATGCGCTGGGGGTTCAACTGGGAACTGGGTCCCTTCGAAATGCTCGACGCCATCGGAGTTGACCGCTTTGTCAAGCGTGCCGATCAGGATGAAGTGCAGGTACCTGAGGCGCTCAGGGAAATAGGGCGCTTTTACCGTTTCTCCGAGCAGGGAGGCAAAGAGTACTACGATCTCCCGTCCAAATCCTATAAACCCATAAACCTGCACGCAGGGGAGATCGAACTGCAGATCCTCAAGCGGTCCAATCGAGTGGTCGAGAAGAATGCCAACTCCTCGGTGATTGATCTGGGAGACGGGGTCTTCTGTTTGGAATTCCATTCCAAGATGAATGCCATCAGTACCGATATACTGGCCATGACCCATAAGGCAATACGGCGGGCTGAAGAGGACGGGGTGGGCCTGGTCATCGGTAACCAGGGCGCCAATTTCTCGGTTGGCGCCAATCTGATGCTGCTGGCCGTCGCCCTTGCCGAAGGAGCCCTCGAAGATATCGACCTGGTGGTCAGGGCCTTTCAGAAAGCAACCATGGCGATCAAATATGCTCGCGTACCGGTGGTGACCGCACCGTTCAACATGACCTTGGGCGGCGGTTGTGAGTTTTCGCTGCACGCCGACAGGATCAACGCCTATGCGGAAACCTATATGGGGCTCGTGGAAATCGGCGTAGGACTGTTACCGGCCGGCGGCGGCATCAAGGAGATGTGCATTCGGGCGGTTGATCTCGCCACTCGTTACGATACCGATGTCCAGCCGTTTATTTTTAAGCATTTCAGGCAAATTGCCATGGCTCAGGTATCGATGGGTGCGGCCGAGCTGAGTGGAATGGGGTACCTGCGTGAGGGTGACTGTATCACCATGAACCTTGACCGGCTGCTCGGTGACGCCAAGCAGCAGGTGCTGGGCCTGGCCGCCAACTACCGACCGCCGAAAATTAGAACCGATATCGCCGCCCCGGGCCGCGGTGTCGCCGCCAGTATCAAAACCCAGCTGTGGAACATGCGGATGGGTGGACAGATTACCGCGTACGAAGAGGAAATGGGTGGGGTCATTGCCGATGTCATCTGTGGCGGCGATGTCAATCCCGGGACCCCGATAAGCGAAGAATATCTGCTGCGGCTGGAGCGGGATAGTTTTCTCAAGCTGTGCACCAACAAGCAGACAGCTCAGCGCATCCAACATATGCTGAAGACCGGTAAACCTTTGCGAAACTGATACACACTTTCCAGCTTACACGAGGTAGAAGATGAAAAAAGCCTATATTCTGGCAAGTTATCGGACCCCGGGCTGCCGTGCACACAAGGGCAAGTTCAAGGATATGAGGCCCGACGACCTGGCGGCGGTGGCCATCAGGGCAATCGTCGAGCGTACCGGGGTTGCGCCTGAACTGGTTGAAGATGTCATTCTTGGCTGTGCCTTTCCCGAAGCCGAACAGGGCATGAACGTGGGCCGGGTAGCGGCGATGAGGGCCGGACTGCCGGCCGAGGTTCCCGGCCAGACCATCAACCGGTTCTGCAGTTCAGGGCTGCAGTCCATCGCCCTGGCTGCCGAGCGGGTCATGCTCGGCCTGGCCGACTGCATCGTCGCCGGCGGCGTCGAGTCGATGTCGTCGGTGCCCATGGGCGGGATCAAATACAGCGCCAATCCCGGCCTCGCTGAAGATTGGCCGGAAGCCTATTCTTCGATGGGCATTACCGCCGAGCTGGTGGCGGAGAAGTATGGCATTGAGCGGGAGGCAATGGATGGATTCGGCGTCGAGAGTCATCGACGCGCGGCCGATGCCATCCAGTCCGGCCGGTTCGCCGATGAAATCATTCCAGTGGAAATAGAACACACTGCTTTGGTGAACGGTAAGATCGTCAAGACCACCGAAGTTGTAGAGGTGGATGACGGGGTCAGAGCTTCTACGACCATGGATACCCTGGCGGGACTGCGTCCGGCATTCAAAAAGGATGGTCCGGTGACGGCCGGCAACTCATCGCAGATGACCGACGGGTCCGCGGTGTCGATGGTGGTTTCGGAAGAATTTCTGCAGAGGCTGGGGGGAGAACCCATGGCCCGCTTCGTTGCCTACGCGGTCAAGGGTGTACCGCCTGAAATAATGGGTATTGGGCCGGTCGCCGCTATTCCTGCGGTGCTCGCGATGGCCTCCATGAGCCTCGATCAGATAGAACTGATCGAGCTCAACGAAGCCTTTGCCGCCCAGGCCCTGGCCGTGATCCAGGAGCTTGGGCTGAACCGGAAAATTATCAACGTGAACGGCGGGGCCATTGCCCTGGGACATCCATTGGGCTGCACCGGCGCCAAACTCACCGCCACCCTGCTCCACGAAATGGGACGCCGGGGGCTGCGCTATGGCATGGTGTCGATGTGTATCGGTGGCGGCATGGGTGCGGCGGGGATTTTCGAACGACTCAACAATGCGTAAATCAAGAGGTGAATAATGGCTGATACATTACTAAAAGGCGGAGAGTTCCTGATTTCCACAACAGAGGCGGAAGATGTATTTACCCCCGAGGATTTCAGCGACGAACAGAAGCAGTTCGGCGAGACCACCGAACGGTTCGTCACCAATGAACTAGTGCCGAAACTCGAGGAACTCGACAACCAGAATTTCGATATCATCGTCGAGGGGATGCGTCAGTGCGGCGAGCTCGGGCTGCTGATGATGGATGCACCCGAAGAGTTTGGCGGGCTCGATCTGGACAAGGCCTCGTCGATGCTGGTGCAAGAGAAAATGTCTCCGGCAGGATCTTTTTCCTGCGCCTATTCAGCCCATACCGGTATTGGCACGCTGCCGCTCATCTATTACGGCACCCAGGAGCAAAAGGAAAAGTATCTGGAAAAAATCATCTCGGGTGAATGGGTCGCGGCCTACTGCCTGACCGAACCCGGCTCAGGCAGTGATGCCCTCGGTGCCCAGGCCACGGCAGTGCTGTCCGAGGACGGCAGCCACTATATCCTGAACGGCACCAAGCAATTCATCACCAATGGCGGCATCGCCAATCTCTATACTGTGTTTGCCAAAATCGACAAGCAACACTTCACCGCCTTTCTGGTGGAGCGGGATTTCGAGGGCATCAGCAACGGACCCGAAGAAAAGAAGATGGGCATCAAGGGTTCGTCCACGACCCAGATTATTCTAGACAATTGCCATGTACCGGTGGAAAACCTGCTGGGAGAGATCGGCAAGGGCCATAAGATCGCTTTTAATGTCCTCAATGTGGGGCGTTTCAAACTTGGCGCGGGAGGAACCGGGGCGGCTAAACTGGCCCTGGTTACCGGTATCGCCTATGCCAACGAGCGGGTACAGTTCAAACGAAAGATCAGCAGTTTCGGGGCCATCCAGGAGAAGATCGCCGATCTTACCGCCGATATTTTCGCTTCCGAATCGCTCGTTTACCGGCTTGCCGGTTTGCTTGACGACAAGCTGGCTACCATCGACAAGAGTATCGATGATTATTACGTGCAGTACCAGAAAGGCATCGAGGAATATGCTCCGGAATGCGCCATTTCCAAAGTATTCTGCAGTGAAGTACTGTCCCAGACGGTTGACGAAGTGGTACAGATCCACGGCGGCTATGGTTATGTGAGTGATTACCCGGCCGAGCGCTATTACCGTGACTCCCGGATTAACCGGATCTGGGAGGGTACCAACGAGATTAACCGGCTGCTGATTCCGGGGATGATTCTGCGCAAGGCCATGAAAGGGGAACTGCCGCTCCAGGCCGAGGCGATGAAGGCATTCGAATCCCTGATGACCCCCAGTTTCGAGGAACTCGACGACAGTCTGCCCTTTGCCGCCGAAAAAGCCCTGGTTGAGAATCTCAAGACGCTCTTCCTGATTCTGGCCGGCAGTGGTGTGCAGAAATATATGGACAAAATCGCCGATGAGCAGGAAATTCTGATGGCCGCGGCCGATATTGCCATTCAGATTTTCGCTTTGGAAAGCGCAGTGCTGCGGGCTGAAAAAGTATTGCCGACCTACAGCGAACGTCGTCGGGAACTGCTCACGGCGACGGTTAAGATTTTTGCTTTCCGGGCGGCGGAAGCTGCCGGGACTGCAGCTCGCAGGGGAGCCTTTTTCATCGAGGAGGGCGACACCTTGACCATGATCCTCTCCGGGGTCAGAAGATTCACCAAGTATGACGCAACCGGATTGCTGGCGGCCAAGCGGCTGGTGGCAAATGGTGCCTGTGAGGACGAAAAGTATATTTTTAGTTAAAAGAGGTGGGAAATAGAGTAGGGAACACAATAAAATTGTGTCCCCCTCTTATTGGAATGATACCTCAACAACTTACCATCGAGACCCCCTATATGGTGGGACCGGTCCACTGCTATACCCTGGACCTCGGAGATGAGCTCATACTCTTCGACACCGGTCCACCCACCGAGGCGGGCCGGGACCTCCTGAAGGCCCACCTGGATCTGTCCCGGCTGTCTCAGATTATCATCACTCACGGCCATATAGACCACTGCGGCCAGGCCGCCTGGCTCGCCCAGAACAGCGATGCAGACGTCTATCTTCCCCGTCTCGACATCCACAAGTACGAACAATCCGAACAACGGCTCTCCGCACTGTTCTCTCTGATCGCAGATCTCGGTTTTAGAGAGAGCTATATCGAGGTGCTGCGTGAACGGTTCACCAAGTCTGCAGAGCCATTGCGATTCCCGGACCATTGCAAGGTAGCCGAAGAGGAGCTGCCGCCCCGACTCGGTGTCGAAGTGATCGGCTGCCCGGGACATTCGCAGACTGACCTGATATATGCCGGCAATGGCTGGGCGGTGACCGGTGATACCCTGCTGCGTGGGGTGTTCCAATCCCCGCTGCTCGACGTCAATCTGGAAACCGGCGGACGGTTTAGAAATTATCAGGCCTATTGCGCCTCGATTGTAAAACTTGCTGGTCTGCGTTCAAAAAAGATATTGCCAGGTCACCGTCAGCACGTGGTCAGCGTCGAGCACACCCTGCTTTTTTATCTCAACAAGATGCTGCGTCGGGTCGACTTTCTGTTGCCCCAGATTTCCAGCCGCTCGGTCGCTGAACTGATTAACGAGCTTTTCCCATCGATGATCGATGTTTTTCACATCTATTTGAAAGCCTCGGAGATAGTCTTCATGAAAGATTTTCTCGCCCAGCCGGTCCTGCTCGCCTCGGCGCTGAAGGGGATTGATCTTTACGAATCGCTTGAGGAACCTTTTTGCAATGTGGCGGAAAAACAGTGAGCACTGCGTTCCCTGCAACACTCTGCAATCTCAGACCAGGATAATGACATGGGACACCACCAGGACTCCAAAGACAATATTGTCCCGCTGATCGACCGGCTCAATAGAAATCCGATTGGGTTGCCGGACAGTGATACGCTGCAGCGAATTCTGGCGATCCTGTTCAGCGATGATGAGGCGTTCATCGCTTCCCGATTTCCCCTTCAGGAAGCTACCCTCATGGAACTGTCCCGGGCCACCGGCTGGACGGAGGATAGACTTGAACCTGTTCTCGACACCATGGCCGAGAAGGGTTTAATCATGGACCTGGCCTATGGGGGGAACCGCTATTATCTGCTGATGCCCGGGCTTATCGGGTTTTTCGAGTTCACCTTCATGAAGCGTCGCCAGGATTTGCCGGTTGAAGAACTCGCCCAACTGATGCATGAATACATGTTCGAGGATCCGGACAACGCCATGGGAAGGGAGATGTTCGGATCCGCTACACAGCTTACCAAGGCGCTGGCGTACGAAGAACACGTTCCCGTCAAATCGGTGGTAACAACCTGGGAAAGCGCCAGGGAGATCGTCAAAAAATCAGGCTACGGAGCTATTGGGTTATGCTATTGTCGTCATAAGAATGAGCACCTGGGAAGCCGCTGCGATAAAAAGGCGCCGACCGAGGAGATCTGCATTTCCCTTGGAACCGCAGCCCGATTCATGGTGCGGCGCGGCTTTGCCGAGAAGCGCAATACTGAGGAATTACTGGCGGTGCTCGATCGGGCCCGCAGTCTCAATCTTACCCACATCACCGACAACATCAGACACAAGCCCTCATTCATCTGTAACTGCTGCTCCTGTTGCTGCGAGCTGCTCGGCGGCATCAAGCAGGGGTTTCCCGACGGGGTGGCCAAGGCGCCGTTCACGCTCCAGATCGATGATCAGACCTGTATAGGCTGCGGTCTGTGCTGGCAAAATTGCAATGTCGGCGCCATCAACCCGGTACCAGTCAATGGCGAGGAATTAGCCGAGGTGGCGGAAGACAGATGTCTGGGCTGCGGGGCCTGCATCTCCACCTGTCCCACCGAATCCTTGTCGCTTACGCCGATTGAACGACCGCTGCCGCCGGAGCGCAAGCGTGATCTTTTCACCCTGATTCTCAAAGAGAAAAAACGCTATACGCCCCATCTGGTGGAGTCGATGAAGAAGACCGTGAGGAGAAAACTCGGGGGCTGATGCTCAGGATCAGGTGAACAGCGAGCGGACAGTAAAATAGAGCAGCGGCAGAAAGATTCCCGGCAACAGATTTCCCACCCTGATGTTGGTGAGCCCCAAGAGATTGAGGCCGATGGCGAGAATTAAAAGTCCGCCGACCGAAGTCATCTGCGAGATCGTCTCAGCGACCAGGAAGTTTTTCATGACCACCGCAGTCATGGTGATTGCCCCCTGGTAAAGAAATACCGCAGCACCTGAAAAGAGTACCCCGATACCCAGCGTGGAGGCAAAAATAAGCGAAGTGACGCCGTCCAGGATCGATTTGGCGTACAAGGTCTGGTGGTTGCCGGTCAGACCGCTCTCAAGCGAGCCGACAATAGCCATGGAACCAACGCAAAATACCAGGCTGGCAGTCACGAAACCTCGGGTGAATGAGGCGGTGTCGCCTGACCGGCCGGCCAATCGATGCTCGATATAGCTGCCCAGTGATTCGAGCTTGGTCTCAATCCTCAGGAATTCGCCAATGGCTGCCCCGATTATCACGGAGAATATCACTACCAGCAGCTGGTCGGAACTCAAGGCGCTTTTCACTCCGATGAGCAGCACCGCAAGCCCGATACCGCTCATGACGATTTCCTTGTAGTTGTCGGGAATGCCTTTTCTGAAAAGCAGTCCCAGCAAACTACCGCAGATAATGGCTATGACATTGACAACGGTACCGAGCATTCTAGATTCTCTTCATATCCCCGCGGGTGTTCATGCAGTTTACTTCATATCAGGTTAAGTTGGCAGTATTGCACGGCTCTGTTATACCACTTACATTTTCATTTTAAAGATAAACAGAAGACATTCTGGAAATAATCAATGTGTGCCGGAGATCTTAACCATGACACCTGAGCGCGAAGAAGCAAAAATCACCATCGGATTGGCCCAGCTCAACAGCAAGGATTCGCCTGGTGCAAACCTTGAAGCGGCCCTGGATTCGATAAGCAAATTGACGGATCGGGGCGCTGAACTGGTTGTGTTGCCGGAGCATGCCGATTTCATCGGGCCTGACGAGATGAAGCGGCGACTGGCTAAGCCCCTGGAACAATCATCCTATGTCGACGGGATCAGGTCCCGGGCGGCTGAGCTCAAGTGCTACGTACACCTCGGCAGCTTCCTCGAAAGAGATGGTGATCGCATCTATAACTGCGCCCTGGCAATTGGGCCGGGCGGGGAGGTGCTGGCCAGGTACCGGAAACTCCATTTATTTGATGTCGAAATACCGGGCGGCAAGAAATATCTGGAATCGGCGACGATCAGCCCCGGACAGGAGATCGCGGGATTCTCCATCGGGCAATTTAATTTCGGTCTGGCCACCTGTTATGACCTGCGATTTCCGGAATTGTTCAGACGGCTCGTCCTCAACGGGGCCGATGTTATCCTGCTACCGGCTGCCTTTACCATGCAGACCGGTAGAGACCACTGGGAGATACTGCTGCGGGCCCGGGCCATCGAAAACCTCTGCTGGGTGGTCGGTGTCGGTCAATGGGGCGAGGCGCCGCCTCAGCATCTATGCTACGGCAGAAGTATGGTGGTCAACCCCTGGGGCCTGGTGGCCGTCCAGGCCCCGGATGGGGTTGCCAATGTCACGGCAGACATCGATACGCATACTCTGCGCCAGACCAGAACGCGGTTCCCGGCTCTCGATCATATACGGGACGATTTGTTCAATTTCTAGCAGTGCTCAGCTGATTTTGACCACGGTGCGGCCCCGCACGGTACCGGCCATGATCGCCGCGGCCTCGTTCGGGAGCTCTGCCAGTGAGATTTCATTAATCATGCTCTCCAGCAGCTCGAGATCGAGATCAGCGGCCATTCGCTGCCAGGCCTCTTCTCGCACTTCCAGCGAGGCCATCACCGAATCGATGCCGTAGAGTGAAACGCCGCGAAGAATAAAAGGGGCCACCGAGGTCGGCAATGACATCGAGTCGGCCAGTCCGCAGACCGCCACTGCACCTGCATAGCGTATCTGGCTGATGACGTTTGCCAGGGTGTTACCGCCGGCCACATCCACAGCTGCAGCCCACAACTCTTTGCCGAGCGGACGGGCCTTTTCTGAGAACGGCTGCCGGTCGAGCACTTCGCTGGCTCCAAGTGAACGCAAATAGTCCTCTTCCTGGGGGCGGCCAGTGACTGCAGTAACCTGATAACCAAGCTTGCTCAACAGCAGCAGGGCCACACTGCCGACTCCTCCGGCGGCGCCGGTTACCAAAATCTTACCATTGCCCGGTTCAATGCCATGCTTTTCCAGAGCAAGCACAGAGAGCATGGCTGTGTAGCCTGCCGTGCCCACGGCCATCGCCTGTCTCGAGGTGAACCCCTCAGGTGTTGTCACCAGCCAGTCGCCGCTGACCCTGGCAACTTCGGCGTAACCGCCGCTGTGGACTTCGCCGACGCCGAAGCCATTGAGGATAACCCGGTCGTTGGCCTTAAATCTTGGGTTGGTTGACTCAACCACTGTACCCGCGAAATCGATGCCCGGGGTCAGAGGGAAGCGCCTGACCACAGGTGCACGGCCGGTCAGTGCCAGGCCGTCCTTGTAGTTGAGAGTAGAATATTCGACTTTGACGGTCACGTCGCCGTCCATTAGATCTTCTTGGGTCAGCTCGGTAAAACTGAGTTTCTGGCCTTCATCATCCTTGGTTATCTGATACGCTTTGAACGTTTTAGACATGGGGCTTCTCCCTTTTTTATAATCCATGATTTGGTTATGACGCCAACTATTGCATATTTTTCAGACCCTGGCCATATGGAAATTACCACTTCAAAATCATGTTGAATGAAATTTAAAACTGGGGAACACCAACTGTTACGCTTAGCCCAAGTAAACATCGCCGTTTAGGGGAGCCAGAAGAAACGATCGGAATCGATCCTGCCATTGTGGTCAAAAAACACACCCTCGGCTTCGAGCATGGTCTGCTGAATCAGGTGAGAGCCTGAACTTCGGGGCGAAATAGTACGTTTCTGATTGACGACACGGTGCCAGGGAAGTCCGTACTTTTCCGAGCTGGAATGCAGAATCCTGGCGACCTGCCTGGCGCCGCAATGATTGCCCGCCGCTGTGGCCACAGTCAGGTAGGTGGTCACCTTGCCGGACGGAATGTTCTGAATGATATCGATGACTTTTCTGGTAAAGGGGTCCATAGTGTATACCTTGTTTATTAATGGTTGATTATACTCATTTAAAAATAGAAAACATGCTACATCGATGAATCTGCCTTTGGAAACCCTGACGCCGGACCAGCGCCTGATTAAAGAGATCCAAGATAATTGCGATATCTCCGATGCCCGGGACCACGGCATTTATTCCATGTGTTCTCTGGTGCTGAAGTTGCGCAATCTCTACAAGTGGGAGCGAGGTCTTGAGCCCTGGAATGAACCGGATTCGGCCGCCCTTCTTGAGTGGATTGACGCCAGGGAAACATACTGGGAGGAGATTGGAGACAAAGATTTCAAGCCGCTCACTATCAACGGGCAATCTTGCGCGGCCGATGACGTCGAAACGGTAAACGGGGCACATGGCGACCTGCTGTTATTCTACGGCGCCGGCCACGGGAGATCGATGAAGGCTATCTTTTTCCTGGCCGAGGTGATCGATCGGCTCAACGTTGAGGAGTGCCCGATAGTGCTGCTCGGCAGAGAGCATGCCCGGGAAATGGCGAGTCCCTTCGCCATGGTGCAGGAAGGACAGGTCGTCCTACGTACCGAACCGCTGCGCTATTTTCTCTATGATCACATTCAGGAATTGCGCGCTTCCTGCCGGAGTTCGTTTCGCTTCTTCCTGAACTCTCATGGGTTGCTAGCCGAAGGTGTGCTCAATCAGCAAAGCCTGAAAGAGAAGATCGACGAGATTGCAATCGAGGAGCGAGCTCTCTTTATCTATCACGAGATCGGCGAGCTGCTTGAAAATTCAATGAGCAGCGAGACCCTGGGTAAGATGATCGGTCGATTCCCCGGCTCGATGATCGAGTTTGTCAGCAGGGCGGTCAGGGACGTACTGGCCGACACCCATCCCCGTGGGGTGCTCGCTCATCTGGTTAGGGAGGAGAAGGTATCGACTCTCAGTCTGTTTGTCTCCTTCGTGGACGGGCTCAGGCAGGAGCTTTTCCCGGAACTAGGAACGGCCTGGAAGGGGTTTCTCGAGCATGAAAACTGGGACGAGTTGGAGCAGGCCCGGATATGCTGCCGGGAACGCACGAAAAGGTTGGCTGAGAAGATTGAGGAGATCGCTGAGAGCTCGGAAAATCAACCAGATAAAGCGGTGCGGAATCGGTTTAATGATGCTGTTCTGGTGCCGCTTGGATTAGAAATCCCTGAACTTTAGGGGTTTGCAACCAAATTAGGGACAGAATTAAATTCTGTCCCCGCGGACCCTATCCCTGCAATGTTCTCAAATAGTGACCCAGCGCTGTTCTTTGGCAGCGGTGAATATCGCCTTGATTACCCTGGTGTTTGCCAGACCGTCCTCGAGCGTTGATTTTATCTCAGTCCCTTCAAGCACGGCCCGGGCAAAGTCGTCACCCTGCAGCGTGTACTGGTCCATTACCGGAAAACTATGGCTGACAACCTCTTCTTCCAGCAGAGTGCCGCTGTCGTAACGCAGGATGCACGACCGGTCGTTGGGAGCGTTAAAGGGAATGACTAGCTCCAAGTGACCGGTGGTGCCGAGCAGGTGCACGCGCTGATAGGGCACGAGCTGGGTGGAGACGGTGAAAGTAGCCTGACCCTGATTGAATTCGAGAACCACGCTGGCCAGTCTATCGGTCTTCATTGACGGGTCAAAATCGATGGTTGCCGCGGCTCTCAGGGGTTCGCTCTCGAACAGATAACGGGAAATCACCACCGGATAGCAGCCGATATCCCACATCGCGCCACCGCCGGTTTCGACAATATTGCGTATGTTCCCAGGATCCCGGTTGTCATAAGAAAAAAAGGCCTGGATCGCCCTCAGATCCCCTATCTCTGCACCGCGCACGCGTTCCCTGGCATCTATCCACTGGGGGCATGATTTGACCATGAAGGCTTCAGCCGCCATTACTCCGCACTCGTCCCGCGTGGCGATGAGATCTTCTATCTCCTCCCCGGTGAGTCCGAGCGGTTTTTCACAGAGGACATGTTTGCCGGCCTGCATTGCTTTTTTGCTCCACGGACAATGCAGGTAGTTGGGAAGGGGGTTGTAGACGGCGTCGATTTCAGGGTCAGCCAGCAGCTCCTCGTAGGAGCCGTAGTGTTTGTTGATACCAAGCGCTTCAGCCGCTGCTCGGGCCTTGTCAACCGAACGGGAGCTGATTGCGGTCACCTCGGTAAGCTGTCCATGCTGCATGGCCGGGATGACTTTTTCAAGGCCAATTTTGGCAGTGCTGAGCACGCCAATTCGTAGCTTTTTCATGATCTACCTCAAATGAGAAGGATAAGACAGTTGAAGAAATCCAGAATAATCACACGATAATCAGCCGCGGCTGTTGGACAATAGCGACTGTTTGAATCGGTGAGGGTGCTAGTCAAGCGATATTTCCGAGACTTCCCAGTTGGAGTCCACCCAGAGGCCGATGACCGGTACAGGGCCGAACCGGTCACGAATGCGTCGCACTGCTGCTGCGGTATGAGGATGTTGAGCCGATTCATCAACCGGATTGCCGGCGCAGTCGTGATGCCCGATGATGGCGATGCCTTTGGAATTGTGTTTGGTAATCGAGATTTCAACCCGTGTCCAGATCGACTCAAGCAGCTGCTGATTAATGCCGTCGGCCAGTATTTTGTTGGGGCCAGGCTCGGAGACTACGTCGACATAATCGACCTTGAAGCGCTCTTTGAGATAGGTGATAACAGGGATCTGGACGCGGCCGTCCAAACAGTTGATGGCAGTACAGAACTTCATGGCAAGCTCCCAAGTTTAGTGGTAGCGGGGTAAAAGCGACTCTCTTATTCTTCTACCTCAAAGACGCTGAGTCGACAAGTAAATGTCGCGGTGCAGAAAGAGGAGGCCGGGGACACCACGATGTCGAGCTAGTTTACCGTTCCAGGTCGAAACCTATTGCTCACCTTCGTTGAGCAGGTTCATGATCCGCTGCCGGTATTCGACGATGTCCTGACGCAGCGAGGAAAGGCTGACCATTTTTTCGTCCAGTATGGTGATGTGGTGGTCGAGAATTTCGATCAATTTGGGAGTTATGCTCGAGAACTCTTGTTCGTGAATGTCAAAGATGTTAGAGAGTTCCTGGATCTCTTTCAGGCTGATGCCGAGTGATTTCATTTTGAGAATGAACTTCAGTCTCAGCACATCGTCCTTGCTGTAGCTCCGGGTGGTTCCGCCCTGACGGTCGATGGTACCCATCAAGCCGATCTCTTCGTAGTAGCGAATGGTTCTGGTGGTGATGCTGAGCTGTTTGGCCAGAGCACCTATCTGGGTGACTTCTGTAGACTCGTCGTTCATGGTGTTGTCCCAGGTTTAAGGGGACCTGCCGAAGTGAAGACGCGGCAGGGCTTGTGTTGCTCTTATTTTACCTTTACGTAATTTACTTACCGATATTAGCATGTCCTGGTCCTGCCTGTCAAATAAATAAAAATATAGTTATTTCAATAATTAAAAAGGTTTTTATCTGGATTTGATCCCTTATCTTTTATATTGACCTTAACGTTAATACCGTTTATAAAGAAGCAGGATAAATCTCGACCTTTAACCTGGTAGTGGAGGGAAGGATGGAATTCACCCGCGAAATTTACTGGAATGTCGGCCATGGGCCCCTAACACTGGTGCCCATGTATCTGCTGGCCCTCGGTGCAATGATCTTTGTGGCCAGGTCTTTTTATATCCGCAGCAAAGTTTACAGGCTGGGCAAGGAGCTGAACAGGTTCGACAACCCCGGAGCTCGGGTCGGCTCAATGATCAACGACGTTCTGTTCCAGAATCGGGTGCGGCGGGGTGAGGTCGCCGGTCTTCTCCATTCAATTTTTTTCTGGGGTTTCTTTATTCTGGTCATTGGCACTACCTTGGTCTTTCTCCAGGCCGATTTCACCGATCCGCTGTTCGGCTTTGTCTTTCTGAAAGGCAATTTCTATAAATTCTTCTCCCTCGCCCTTGACCTCGCCGGGCTGGCAGCGCTGATCATGCTTGCCGGGCTGTTTATCAGAAGATACATACTCAAACCCGAAGGCCTTGAAACCAAGCGGGATGACGCACTCATGCATGGCCTGCTGTTCGTCATCATAATTACCGGTTTTATCATCGAAGGGGCGCGCATGGCGGTGACTGAAGCGGGCAGCCCCCTGGCACTCTGGTCGCCGGTCGGCCTGATATTTGCCAAAGGTCTTGGTTCCCTGGGAGAGCCTGGACTCCTGACCCTGCACAAACTCACCTGGTGGTTTCATTTTCTTCTGGTTATTGGTTTTTTCGCTCTGGTGCCGTTTACCAAATTCCGCCATATTCTGACCACTTCCGCCAACTACATTTTCACCGATCGCGGGCCCAAGGGAAAACTGGTGACGCTGGACCTCGAAGATGAGGAGGCCGAAAAATTCGGGGCCACCGAAGTCCAGGACCTGAGCTGGAAAGACATCTACGACGGTGATGCCTGCACCCTGTGTAAACGCTGCCAGGACCGATGCCCTGCCTGGGCCACCGACAAGCCATTGTCGCCGATGAAAGTGGTCAACCAGATCACCGAGGCGGCATTTGAAAATCCCGAGGCGGAACTGATCGAAAAAATCAGTAAAGATGCACTGTGGGCCTGCACGACCTGCCGGGCCTGCCAGGAAATTTGTCCGGCGGCCATTGAGCATGTGCCCAAAATCATCGACCTGCGCCGCTCCATGGTGCTCATGGAGGGTGAATTTCCCGGAGAAGAGGTGATGACGGCCATGGAGCAGACCGAGGTCAACGGCAATCCTCTGGGCAGCGGCTACGCCTCGCGCGGGGATTGGGCTGAAGAGCTGGGAATCAAGACCATCGAGGAGGACCCCGAGGTAGATGTGATCTACTTCGTCGGCTGTTACGGCTCGTTCGACAAACGTAACATCCAGATCGCCAAAAGCTTCGTCAGGCTATGTCAAGCCGCGGGAATACGTATCGGTATCCTCGGTAAGGACGAGAAATGCTGCGGTGAACCAATGCGTAAAATGGGCAACGAATATCTCTACCAGAGTCTGGCCATGGAAAATGTCGAAGCTCTTCAGGCCAGCGGCGTTCACAAGGTGGTGACCACCTGTCCGCACTGCTACAACACCTTGGCCAAGGATTACCGTGATTTAGACTTTGAGCTTGAGGTTGAAACCTACACCGTGTTTCTCGAGTGTCTGATTAGAGAAGGGAAGCTTACTGTCATACCCGACCAATTCACCTGCACTTATCATGATTCATGCTATATCGGGCGACACAACGACATCTATGAACCGCCCCGCAATCTGATAAAGGCAGCGGGAGGCACCATTGTCGAGATGGATAAAAGCCGTACCGAAGGGTTCTGCTGCAGCGCCGGAGGCGGCAGGATCATGGCCGATGAGACCATCGGCGAGAGAATCAGCGTCAAGCGGGTAAAGATGGCCGCTGCCACCGGAGCGCCCGAGCTGCTCTGCAACTGTCCCTTCTGCCTGACCATGTTCGAGGATGGCATCAAAGGTGCGGATCTGGAAGACCAGCTCAAACCCAAAGATATTGCTGAACTGCTGGAAGAGCGGCTGGAGACAGCTGCATGATGGATTAATCATGATCGACACGATTTTCACTTCTCTGCCTGACGCGTTTGTGCCAGGGGTTGTCGAGAAACCGCTGGTCTATTATTTTTCCCTCGGCGCCACCAAGAAGACCGTACGGATTGATGTGCAGAGCTGCATAGTTGAGGAAGGCCGGACGGTGGATGAAGCCGACTGTGTATGCAAAACCGAAGAGTCTTTTTTTATGTCGATCTGGAATGACGGCTACAGGCCTTCCATGGGAGACTTTCTGTCGGGAAAGATCAAATCGAACAATCCGACCGCGCTGCAGCTCTTCCTCCAAGCCTTCGGCAAACAATAGCGAGAATAGCGATCAGCCATGCAGATCTTCCCCGAGATACTCACCCGCGGCTATCACATGGACATTTTCGGGCACGTCAACAATGCCCGTTATCTCGAATTTCTCGAAGAGGGCCGGTGGGCTCAACTCGAAGCTCATATCGATCTTACAAAATGGGCCGCACAGGGATTGGTGTTCATGGTGGTCAACATCAACATCAATTATCGCAAAGCGGTGGGTCCGGGAGAACGACTTCAGGTGGTGACCAGCCTGCAGAAATTGGGCAATCGTTCAGGCGTGCTCAAACAGGAGATTCGCTTCAAGGATTCCCAGGAAATCGCCGCCGATGCCCTGGTTACATTTGTGATTACAGGGCCGGACGGCAGCGCCGTGTCGATCGAGGGCGAGGTGCAAGAGGATCTTCTGAAGCTGGGCAGTGGCTGAAGACCCGCTAGAGTCCTCGCATATATTCCGGTTTGAGGCCGATTTTCCCTTTGAGAGCGCGGTCGATCAATGCCAGCGTTGCCTTCTTTTCCTCCGGCAGCCGGGCTTTTATCGGCAGATAATTTGAGGCATGATTGGCATGGAAATAGCCCCCGCTCAACTCGGTGTGGTGCAGCATTGTGCGCAGTTCGGCGAGCATTTCCTGGGCTCCCGGCAGGGCAAAATCCCCACGCTCCCACTGGCCGTGGAGTGGAGTTTCGGAAGTAAGCATCAGGCTCAGGGCGCCGACGTATTCGGGGTCCATTTCACTGAGCGCCTTGCCGCTCAGCTCAGCGTGCACTTGAGATCGCTCAAGGCCGGCGATGCCAAGGATGACGGTGATGGAAAGCTTGATCCCTGCAGAGCGGATCTTTTTGCCCATCTCTATCATGTTAGCCCGGTCGCTGCCTTTGTTGATCTTTTCAAGGGTGACGTCGTCGCCAGATTCCAATCCCATGTAAGCGATCCCAAGTCCCAGGCGGTGCAGTTCACGGAGCTCTTCCACACTTTTCATGGCGATGGATTTGGCGTTTGCATAGGTGCCGACCCGCTCAACCCAGGGCAGCTTGGCACTTATCGCCTCGAGGATCGGTACGAGCCGTTTCTGTGGTACAATCAGAGTGTCTCCGTCGCACAGGAAAAGACGGTTTTGACGATGGCAGTTTCGGGCGGCGAAATCAATGTCGGCCATGATGATGTCGTCGCTTTTGATGGAGAAACGGTTGTCTTTATACATCCCGCAAAAGCTGCATTTATTGTGGGAGCAGCCGGTGGTAACCTGAAGCAGGATTGAATGCGCCTCGCTGGGCGGCCGAAATATGTTGCCTTGGTAGTGCATGATATCCGTTCAATTTTTTGGGGGACACAATACCTATTATGTCCCCATCATTGCTAATGTGTAGAATTTATATCATTTAATCTTTAGCGGGCACAATAGGTAATGTGTCCCACTTTTACATCATAACCACTGAAAGCCATGGCTGAAACACACCCCCACTACCCACACCTGTTCGAACCGCTCGATCTGGGGTTCACCACGCTGCAGAACAGAATTCTGATGGGCTCCATGCACACCGGGCTCGAAGAGGAGAGAAACGGCTTTAAAAAACTGGCCAGCTATTACCGGGAGCGGGCCGATGGAGAAGTAGGTCTGATCGTCACCGGCGGCGTGGCACCGAATCGGGCCGGCTGGGTGTTCCCTTTTTCCAGCAGGTTGGCCAGCAAGGCGCAGGTCTCCAAGCACAGGATAGTGACAGATCTGGTACATGAAACCGGAACCAAGATATGTCTGCAGATCCTCCATTCGGGCCGCTATGGGTATCACCCCTTTTGTGTTGCTCCATCAGCCATCCGAGCGCCGATCAACCGATTTCGTCCCAAGGCCCTGTCGGAAAAAGGGGTAAGATCTACCATCGA
Source organism: Desulfofustis sp. (assembly GCA_013042475.1). Lineage (GTDB taxonomy): Bacteria > Desulfobacterota > Desulfobulbia > Desulfobulbales > Desulfocapsaceae > JABDQA01. The sequence goes on along the minus strand of JABDQA010000091.1, from coordinate 6,525 downwards.
CGACTTTGCCAGGTGTGCCGAACTTTCGCAGTCGGCCGGCTACGACGGGGTCGAAATCATGGGTTCAGAGGGCTATCTTATAAACCAGTTCATTGTCGAAAAAACCAACCGGCGCAGCGATCGATGGGGCGGTGACTTCGCCCACAGAAGTCGATTTCCAACAGAGATTGTGGAGGCGGTCAGAAAGAGGGTGGGGGACGACTTCATCATTATTTTCCGGCTCTCCATGCTCGACCTGGTCAAAGGAGGCAGCAGCTGGGATGAAGTTGTAACCCTGGCAAAGGCCATACAAAAGGCCGGGGCAACCATCATAAACAGCGGCATCGGCTGGCATGAGGCCAGAATTCCGACCATCGCCACCATGGTTCCCCGGGCGACTTTCACCTGGGTCACCGCGCTGCTCAAAAAAGAGGTCGACCTGCCCCTGGTGGCGACCAACCGCATAAATATGCCCGATGAAGCCGAGCGTGTGCTGGCCGAAGGGTGCAGCGACATGGTAAGCATGGCCCGGCCGTTTCTGGCCGATCCGCACTGGGTCAGAAAAACGCGGGTGGGCAAGAAGCAGGAAATTAACACCTGCATTGGCTGTAACCAGGCCTGCCTCGACCATATTTTCTCCAAGAAAACTGCCTCCTGCCTGGTCAATCCGCGCGCCTGCCGGGAGTTGGAAGCACCTCTGGCGGTGGCTGAAGTTTCCAAGTCGATTGGTGTGGTCGGCGGCGGTCCCGCCGGCCTGGCCTGCAGTTGTGCGGCCGCAGAACGGGGGCACCGGGTAACGCTGTTCGAGAAAGCGAGTGAGATCGGCGGTCAGTTTCTGCTGGCCGCCAATATACCCGGCAAAGAGGAATTCACTGAAACTCTGCGCTACTTCAGGGAGCAGCTCGCAAAGCTGCAGGTGGAGGTAAAATTGAAAACGGAGCCCACGGTCGAAACCCTGGCCGCTTTTGACGAGATCGTCTTAGCCACCGGAGTGCGCCCCCGGGTACTGGCCATCGAGGGCAGTGATCACGAAAAGGTGATTTCCTACCAGGAGCTGATTTCCGGCCAGAAAGAGGCGGGAAAAAGGGTTGCGGTAATTGGCGCCGGCGGCATAGGCTTCGACGCCGCCGCTTATCTGCTCCATGCTACAGGGAGCACACCCGACCCGGATCAGTTCATGGCAGAGTGGGGGATCGACCGTGACTATCGCAATGGCGGTGGAATCTGCGCTGCCGCCGAATTGGAACCGCTGCGTGAGGTTTTTCTGCTGCAGCGCAAAGCCACCAGGCCAGGCGCCACCCTTGGAAAGACCACCGGCTGGATTCATCGGTCGGTATTGAAAAGGAACCGGGTCAAGTTTCTTGTCGGGGTTCGTTACCTGTCGATCGATGATCATGGTCTGAAGATCGAACAACAGGGCGAAACCATAACGCTCGAAGTCGACACCATCGTAGTGTGCGCCGGCCAGGAAGCAGAGATCGCACTCGCCTCCAGACTCGATGAGGCGGAAATCGGTTATCATCTCATTGGCGGGGCTCGCAGAGCGGCCGAGGTCGATGCCAAACGGGCTATTTTCGAAGCCTTCGAACTGGCCGATGAGATGTAGTAAAAATATCACTACCACAATGCGGTATCTTCTAACGCACTGATGAAGCTTCAGGCTGTTTCGGGTTGAAAATCTGTTCACCTATCTACGACCCCCGGCAAACGTGAGGTTGCGCTCCTATTCATTTTTCTTATCAGAAAAAAAAGTATTAGTGTTACTTCCCCCTTGGTTATTATTTTTTACCAAAAATTAGTATCAATACAGAACAGTTAAGGGGTGTGGATATCTGGTCAGGCCAGACCGGGGTGGATCGGTCCCCTTCTATTGTCCACTAAGTTAAAGATTTCTTTTTAAAAAATCTTCATTTTTGAGTACATTAAGCAGGCTTTTATCGAGGCTGCATAGTGTAGTTACATACTGGTACCCGGAGCTCGGATGAGTCTTAGCAGAATCACATTTCTCCCTTACCAGAGATCCATCGAGGTTTCTGAAGGGGACAGCTTGATTCGTACCGCATTGCATGCAGGAGTTCACATCAATGCTTCCTGCGGTGGTGAAGGTGTCTGCGCTAAATGCCGGGTTCAGGTCGAGCAGGGTGACGTCGCCGAAGGGCTCAGCGAGCGGCTCAGCCCAGAAGACATCGAGGCCGGTTACCGGTTGGCCTGCCAGGCCAAGATCAAGGGCGATGCCACGATCAGGGTACCCGTCGAATCGGCCATGGACCGCTCGATGTTTGATCAACAGGTGCACCCCAGACAGACGGCCAGAATCCAGCAGATGGATTTTGACAGCCTCAAGGAACGCGGACTGTTCATTCCCCCCGTTGAAAAAGCCTACCTCGAACTGCCTCCACCCGACGCCCAGAACAATATGCCCGACGTCACCAGGCTTATCGAGTTCCTCAAGCTGCAGTCCGATGAACACAAGCTGGAACTTACTATTCCAGTGATCCGGAAACTGCCTTCCATTCTGCGTGCGCACGATTTCAAGGTCACCGTCACCCTGGTCCGTCCGGTTCGTGACGACGGCAAGACGCTGATCACCAACATTCAGCCGGGCGATACCACGGATCAGGCCTACGCCATCGCTCTCGACGTGGGTACGACCACTATCTATGCCCAGCTCATCGATCTCAAGTCTGGCGCGAGTCTGGCCGAGGACGGCGATTTCAACGGCCAGATAAGTTACGGCGAAGACGTGATCAGCCGGATGATCTTCGCCGAAAAGGGAGACGGACTCGAGACGCTGCAGCGGACGGTCGTCGGTACGATCAACAAGGTACTCGGAAAAATCATCAGCAGAGCGGGCGTGGAGCATGAGAACATTGCCACCATCACCATGGCCGGTAACACCACCATGACCCAGCTGCTGCTGGCCATCGACCCGAGCTACCTGCGTCGGGCCCCCTATGTACCGGCCTCGACCATGTATCCGCCATTCCGGGCGGCTACCATCGGCATCGATCTGGACGAACACGTCATCGCCCTCCTGTATCCAGCGGTCTCCAGCTATGTGGGTGGCGACATCGTTGCCGGCATCATGGGCACCGGACTTTACCGTGAAGAAGAGCTGACCCTTTTCCTCGATATTGGCACCAATGCCGAGATCGTCATCGGCAACAAGGACTGGCTGGCCTGCACCGCCTGCTCGGCCGGACCGGCCTTCGAGGGCGGCGGCATCGAGTTCGGCATGCGGGCGGCCAAGGGAGCCATCGAGGATTTTTCTCTGGATTCAGTGACCTTCGAGCCTATGCTGCTGACCATTGGCGACGTGCGCCCCAAGGGCATCTGCGGATCCGGACTCATCATCATGGTGGCGGTGATGTTCGAGATGGGAGTGATCAACAACCGGGGCAAGTTCAACCGGGATCTCGATACCGAACGCATTAGAGAACATAACGGGGTCTGGGAATTCGTCCTGGCCTTTGAAGATCAAACCCAGATCGGCCGGGACATTACCATCTCCGAAATAGATATCGACAACCTCATCCGGGCCAAAGGGGCGGTCTACAGCGGCTGCATGACCCTGCTCGAAGAGGTTGGCTTCTCGATGGATATGATCGAGCGCATTATCCTGGCCGGCGGTTTCGGCAGTTACATCGACCTGGAAAAGGCGATGACCATCGGTCTGTTGCCGGAGATCGATCCCGCGAGGGTGATTTTCATCGGCAACGGCTCGCTGATGGGGGCACGGATGAGTTCTCTGACCAACCGAATACGAAAAGACGTGGTCGAAGTAACCAAGAAGATGACCAATTTCGAACTCTCGGAAACGCCGAGCTACATGGATCATTACGTGGCGGCGATGTTCATACCGCATACGGAGATCGAGAAATTTCCCAAGGTCAAGGAGCGTGTGGAGGCCTGGAAGGCGTTGGCGTCGAGGAATTGAAAAAAGTTGTCACGGATATTTGAAATAAGCGCTGGTTTCCATTAATACTAGGTGGTGCTGGTTTTTATTAGCATACACTAAAAGCGACTTTGTTGTAGTGGCGGATTTTTTATGGGTACAGTGGGTTGAGCGGCTGGGTTCCATGCAGCCGTTCGGCCGGTTGAGCTGGCCGGAGATTAACTCAAAAAACTGAAGGAGGCTAAAGTGGCATTTGAACTCAACAAAGAGTCTTATACCGGTGGAATTAAAGAAATTTCCATTGGTAAAGGCGACGCCGCCCTAACCGTCGGTGGAGAGACATGTTATCCCTTCTATACGTTCGAAGGCGACATGCCGAACAAGCCTATCATCGCCATGGAAATCTGGGACATGGAACCGGAAGACTGGCCGGAGGCCGCGGTGGCGCCGTTCAAAGATGTAATCTCGGATCCGGCAGCCTGGGCAAAAAAATGCGTTGAAGAGTATGGCGCCCAAGCAATCGTCCTGCAGTTGAAATCAGTTGATCCCAATGACAAGGATGCCAGCGCCCAGTCGGCGGCCGAGACGGCCAAAAAGGTACTCGACGCCATCGACGTGCCCTTGATCGTCTGGGGCTGTGCCAACCCGGATAAGGATGAAGAGGTGCTCAAGGCCATCTGTGAGTCCTGTGATAGCGAGAATCTGCTAATGGGTCCGGTCGAAGAGAAGAACTATAAGGGTATCGCTGCGGCGGCAATGGGCTACAACCATTCATTGATTTCGTCCTCGCCGATCGATGTCAACCTGGCCAAGCAGATCAATATTCTGCTCGAGAACTTCGGTATGCCGATGGAGCGGGTCATCGTCGATCCGACCACTGGCGGTCTCGGCTACGGTTTGGAATATTCTTACTCTGTTATGGAGCGTCTCAGCATGGCGGCCATGACCCAGGGAGACGATAAGCTCCAATACCCGATGATCAACAACCTCGGCAACGAGGTTTGGAAGTGCAAGGAAGCCAAACAGACCGTCGAGGACGCACCGCTGCTCGGTGATCCGGAGCGCAGAGGCATCTTGATGGAAGCGGTCGGAGCCGTCTCCTATCTGCTCAGCGGCACCAATATCCTGATCATGCGGCACCCCGAGTCGATTCGGCTGGCCAAAGCATTCATCAGCTGTCTGGCCGACGGTGGCAGCCTCGCCGACGCGGCGCCAATTAGCAAAATGACGGATGATGTGTCCATCGATTTTGCAGCGTTGGCTCCGGAGCCTGATCTGAGCATCGAGGAAGAAAAGAAGGCCGCTCCGGCCAAGAAGGCTGCCCCGGCAGCCAAAAAGGAAGAGGCCCCGGCCGCTCCGGTCAAAGAGGCAGCAGCGCTGGCACCGGCCAAGGAGGAGAAGGTAGAGGCCAAGCCCGAACCGGCTCCAGCTGAGACCGGAGAAGATGCCAAGGCCAAAGCCGAAGCGGAAGCCAAGGCCAAGGCAGAGGCGGAAGCCAAAGCGAAAGCCGATGCAGAGGCCAAAGCCAAGTTGGCAGAGGAAGCCAAGGCCAAGGCCGAAGCGCAAGCCAAGGCCAAGGAGGAGGCTGAAAAACAGGCCGCCGCCGATGCCAAGGCTGCCCGCGAGGCCGAGGAGAAGGAGCTGCGTCAGAAACGTGCGGCTGAAAAAGAGAAACTCGCCGCCCAGCGGGCTAAGGTTGAAACGGATGAGATTCCCATGACTCCGGCAGCCGTTCAGAAGAACCAGTTGGAGAAGATTTTAGAAATGCTCGACAGATTCCACAAACGAGGGTAAGCGGATCTGTTTGGTATCAAATATAATATTTGCGGACTAACACAGAATTAATTTGTGGAGGATTACAAAATGGCAGAAACAAAAGCTAAACCCGCAGCAAAAGAGCCGAAACTGGCTAATCCGAGAGAAGCATCGATTGAACCTTCGACCCAGGAGATGATAGAGCGGGCCCAGAAGTTGGGAATCGACACTGTCTTTGACCGGGCAGTGACCATGAAACCGTGTGCCATCGGCCTGCAGGGCATCTGTTGTAAGAACTGCGCCATGGGACCGTGTCGCCTGCCGCTGCCCAAAGGCGGAATCGACGGCGAGGACACCAGAAAAGGATTGTGCGGTGCGACCGCCAACACCATCTGCGCCCGGAACTTTGCCCGAATGGTAGCCGCAGGTACTTCGGCCCATTCAGATCATGGTCGGGGTGTTGCTGAAACCTTTCTTTCAGTTGCCCGTAAAGAGACCGAAGACTACAAGATCAAGGATCCGGCCAAGCTGATCCAGATCGCACCTTACTTCGGTATTGATACGACTGTTGAAGTAGATGGCGAAGTCATGGACCGCGATCTCGACGAGATCGCCCTGGGCGTTGCCGAGGCCGCCATGGCTGAGTTCGGCAAGCATGACGGTACTCTGGCCTATTTGAGGCGTGCTCCAAAGCCGCTTCAAGAGAAGTGGAAGAAGGAAGGTGTCGAGCCGCGGGCCATCGACCGTGAGGTCGTCGAAGTAATGCACCGGACCGCCATGGGAGTGGACCAGGATTTCGTAAACCTTACCAAGCAGGCAACTCGCTGTTCGCTGGCTGACGGCTGGGGCGGCGCCATGATCGGCACCGATCTCCAGGACGTCATGTTCGGCAGCCC
>JABDQA010000090.1 GCA_013042475.1 Desulfofustis sp. | reverse complement strand
TCATACGGTTGCTGGATTATACACCCCCGTTCGGCCCAGTATTTATCCAGTTCGAATATAATATCCTGGAAATTCATCGATTCTCCTTTGAAAATAGCTGAAAGCCACTCTGGCCAATGTAATTGAGGGGTATGGCAGTATCTAATAAATCCTAGATATAATTGCTGTCGCACCCCCTACTCACAAAGATTAACTGTTCCTTAGTTTGCCGAAATAATCAGTTATTTTAGCAAATTAAAGACAGGGCAGCTTTGTGGCCTTGTCCCGATTTTCATGCATTTTAAAGTTGTTGTGAAGTGATGAATATACTTACACTTACACGCGGAAAGCTGCTTTGTCATTATGCCAACAGAACATCAAAAAGCAAGAGAAAGCACCTGGCATTCAGTTATGCTGTTATATTTAGGTGCAAACTGACATAGCCAAGTCTGATATATTCTTCTGATCTGACAAAACTTAACTATCTGAACTCCTACCGAGCCATTTGCAAAACGATCTTTTCGCCCAAACTCTGCGTTATGCTCTAAATTTATCCTCGGAATATCAATCATATGCCTGTGGTAAAATTTCTCGCATGCCTTGATTTTGAACGAAAATCTTAGTTTTGCAAAAGGCTCTAAATTAAGATATTTGGCCTGTTTAGCCGGGTGTAGCAGGGTCAATGGAGCAATAAACCGATCAGAATCTTGTTTTTTTAATAATATTAAAAACCTGGACGATTTATGGGGCGATATGTCGTGGGTTGCTAATTTCGGCTTCACTATATCAACATTTCACATTAGGTTAGTTGGCAGTATTCGATTGGAACACTTACGCTGACTCAAAGGTGCTTATGTGAGCAATGCACGCAGGATAAGCACTACTGCCATGATTCCTGTTAAAGCCATAGATTAAGTTCAGGTCCGGAGGGACTGATGTTAGGCCAACTAAGCGATTATGTTGAACAGAACCGAGAGATTGTCCATGATCTATTTCAGAGCTATCGCTCTTCGGGTCATAAGCTTATACTGGGCGGCGATTTATGGGATGAGTTCCGCCAATTCTGCGATCTGGATCACCGCCACAGTCCCCTAAGGGAATCCCCACTGGCGTTGGCCCTGAAAAAGAGTCAAGAGGCTGCCCTCAATGATCGCTATATGTATCTTGATATTAGACCCCGCGTAGCCCACTGGATCTATTTGCGCTATGACTTCGAGGCAATGACCTTTGAACAGGTTTCAACAAAAACCTTTCTTGAATTCAAGGAAGCTATTGTTTTTCAAGGTTCAGAACTACCCCGGACATTGGAAATCGATTTCCAACCCTTTGAACGCGATTTCCCTAAAATGAATCAGATTCGCTCCATTGGCCACGGCGTAGAGTTTCTGAACCGTATATTTTCCAATCGTTTGGGCAGTGACCTGAAGAAAGGAGATGAACTCCTGTTTTCATTTCTGCAGTTGCACGGTTATGCCGATGAAACGTTCATGATCAATAGCAGTATCCGTACAGTAGGTGAATTGTCAGATGCTCTTATTAATGGCCTCGAATTTCTTGATGGTAAACCAGGCTCGCTGGAGTGGGATGATCTCGAAAATGATCTAGCCCAAATGGGCTTTAAGCCCGGGTGGGGACGCACTGTCGACGATATAACTGAGACAATGGAAATTCTGGCAAGTCTGCTTGAAGCACCAGACCACCAGAATCTGGAAAAGTTTTTGAGCCGTATACCAATGATTTTCAACATAGCCATACTATCGCCGCATGGCTACTTCGCTCAAGAAGATGTATTGGGCTTGCCTGATACCGGAGGGCAGGTAGTGTACATTCTCGACCAGGTGCGGGCCCTGGAGCGAGAAATGACCGATCGGATCTATCAACAAGGATTGAAGATCAAGCCTCAGATTATAATCATTACCAGGTTGATTCCAGAATCTGGTGAGACCACCTGCCACCTTAAAGAAGAACATGTCAAAGGGACTGAAAACGTACACATCATGAGGGTTCCGTTTCGCGAACCCGATGGCTCAATTGTCAGTCACTGGCTCTCTCGTTTTGAAGTTTGGCCTTACATTGAGACTTTTAGCACTGAAGCAGAGGTAGACTTAACATCACGTCTCGGCCGCCGTCCGGACCTTGTAATCGGCAACTATTCGGACGGTAATCTCGCCGCCTACATCATGGCCCAGCGTCTGGGAGTGACTCAGTGCACCATCGCGCATGCTTTGGAAAAAACTAAATATCTTTATTCAGCGCTATACTGGCACGACATGGAAGATCAGTATCATTTTTCTTGCCAGTTCACCGCTGATTTAATTGCCATGAATTCCTCTGATTTCATCATCACCTCAACCTACCAGGAAATTGCCGGCTCCAGCGATGTGGTTGGACAGTATGAAAGCTACGCCTCATTTTCGATGCCTTCACTGCAGCGAGTGATCCATGGAATCGATGTGTTTGACCCCAAATTCAACATAGTTTCACCAGGGGCCGATGAACAGACCTTTTTTTCATACTCGGATGAAGAAAGGCGAGATCCCTCTCAAAAAAAACAGCTGGACCATCTTATCTATGGTGAACCTGATCATCAAAGCCGGGGTAGGCTGAGGGGCCCGAAAAAGCGGCTGCTGCTCTCCATGGCCCGACTTGATCACATTAAAAATCTGACCGGTCTTGTGGAGTGGTACGGTAACTGTAAAAGACTGCAGGAATTTGCCGATTTAGTGATCATCGGCGGAACGGTAGACTCAGGTCAGTCTGCAGACATTGAGGAACTCGACCAAATTGAAAAAATGCATGCGCTGTTTGATCAGCACCAACTGGATGACAGGGTCAGGTGGCTTGGCGTCCGGCTCGACAAACAACTGACTGGGGAGTTGTATCGCTATGTGGCCGATACTGGCGGCGCATTTGTTCAACCAGCTTTCTTCGAGGCCTTTGGGCTGACCGTGGTGGAGGCCATGGTTTCGGGCCTCCCGACGTTTGCGACCTGCTATGGAGGCCCCCTCGAGATCATCCAGGACAGTGTGTCAGGCTATCATATCGACCCCAATCACGGGGACCTGGCAGCCGAAAAAATCGCCGATTTCTTTGAGCGCTGCACAGCAGAGCCGACTCTCTGGCAGACGCTTTCGACCGCTGCCAGAACACGTATAGAGGAACGTTATACCTGGAAACGATACGCTGAACGGTTGCTGTCGCTCACCTGCATTTACGGGTTCTGGAAGTTTGCCACCAACCTCGAGCGGGAGGAAACGAATCGCTACCTGGAGATGTTTTATCACCTGCAGTTCAAGAAGCGGGCTGAGGCCATGCGCTCAGCCGCTTAGAAATCCATAATGTTTTAATCCGTCGATGATCCCGGCGGCATAGGTTTCGGGACTGAAATAAATGTTAGGCTTGCGGCGCAGCCTGTCCAATTCTTCACTATGGTTGCCAACCACGAGCCCTCGGGCGGCACTGGCGATCATATCTTCGTCATTGCCAGAGTCGCCCGCGACCATGACTTGACGGGGTGAAAAGTCAAACTTGTAACGAATATAATCAATGGCCTTTCCTTTCGAGGCCCTTATCGGCAGAATATCCAGAAATTGGCCGTGGGAATAAATGGTCTGGCAGCGCAGCCGATTTTGTTTCAACACCTCCTGAATGGATTTCAGGCGGCCTCCCTTCTCCTCGAGGTAGTAGCTGATTTTGTGACTTCGCTGTCCCTCTGCTTCCTGAAATACCAAAAACTCGAAAGAGCTCAGCACCTCTTTTATGGCTTCCGCTTTCCACTGATAGGAAATATGCTGTTGCCAGCTCCTGTCATGCCGCAGGTCCGGACCGTAATAAATTTCGGTGCCGACTGAGCAGATCAGGATATCAGGCATGGGGAAATTATGGATAGTCATGGCGTCCAGGGTCAACTCGAGGCTTCTGCCCGTGGCCACACCCCAGGCCAACTCCTGCCTTCGTTCACGCAGGAGCCAGAAAAGTTCCCGCATACTTTGATCATCACCGACCAGGGTGTTGTCGATATCGGTAATCATCAGATGCCCCACATTGGTCAACCGTCTGCCGAAAGACGGTTGAGGCAGTTCCTTCACCATGTGACCACCATCAGAATCGTTCGTGTCCCGGCCAGGAATCAGTTTCTCGAACTGATTCATGGTTTTTTCGGAGTGTGCCTGCCAGGAATAGTGTTTCCTGACTCCATTAATGCCGTTGTTGGAGAAATCTGACCATTTAGCCTCGTCAATAAGGATGGTCAGCAACGCGTCAGCTATTTTGTTGGCATCGGATGCCTCAACCAAGATACCGTTTTCGCAGTTGGCGACGATGTCCACAGGTCCTCCATTCTGGGTGGCCACGATCGGCAAGCCGCAGGCCGCCGCTTCAATCAATGTCAGTCCGAACGGCTCTATCATGGCTGGGTTGACAAAGACCCCCTGGCTCTCTGCACAGATCCGGTAAAGCTCAGGTACCTCGGTGGCAAAATCGTGGCGCTTGGGAATGGCCAATTTCCCATACAGGTCATGGCGGTCCATCTGCAGGAGCATATCGGTCAATACTTCCTGCTCGTTGTCCTCCATCACCGTAATGTCCTTGCGAATTCCGGCAAATATGGCCAGGTTCGCGATCTTTTGCAATTCCGGGTTGGTGCCATAGGCGTCAATCAGGCCAGTGATATTTTTACGATGATCCGGTCGGCATAAAGCAAGGATAAATGGTTTTCCCGGATGGGCCCAGAAACGATGCAG
>JABDQA010000083.1 GCA_013042475.1 Desulfofustis sp. | reverse complement strand
CGATCCCCAGTTACGCCTTCTCAAGCAGCTCTTGGGGGGCTACCGCCCTGCCGGTTTCAGCCGATTCCAGAACTGCCAGGGTTGTCGCCAGGGTCATCAAACCGTCTGCAGCAGTGATCACCGGTTTATCGTCGCCTCGAATCACCTTGCAGAAATGTTCGAGCTGAGCGGTGAATGGTGCCGAGTAGCCAATCTGCTCAGAACGTCTCATCAACGGCTCCCACCACCCTTTCTCCCGGTCATGCGGATGGGACCACACTTCCATGGTGGGAAACGATAAAGATCCCTTGGTACCCAGAAAGTGATAGCAATCCTGATCCGTCTTGAAGTAATCAGAGTTTTCTCCCGATGTCAGTTCGTAGGACCAGGGTGAAGGGGCCGTATCGGTAACCAGTGCGGTGCCCAAAGCCCCACCGACAAGTTCGAATCGCATGCTCACCGTATCTTCCACTTCACCGGAACGTACGAGACGGCGTGCATTTGCATTGATTTCGGCCACATCGCCGCAGATAAAACGAAGATTATCCATTTCGTGGATAATATTGATCAGGATCGGCCCTCCGCCTTTCTGGGATCTCCAGGCGACCTCGAAATACACATCAGGCTTCATTAGCGCCCAGAGCATCGAGACGCCCACGAGCTGCCCCAGTTCGCCACTTTGCACGATCTCTCTGGCCCTGCGGATGGGGGGATAATAGCGACGGTGATGTCCTACCAGCATACTAATACCGGACTCTTCAACCGCCTCAACCATGCGCTTGCCTTCTTCCAAAGTGGCAGCGATCGGTTTTTCCGTCAGCACATGGATTCCCTTCCCGGCGCAATAGATCCCGATCTCGGCATGAAACTGGTTGGGGGTTCCGTCGATTACACCCTCGAGGTTAGCCTCATCGATCATCCTCCGATGATCAGTAAAAAAAGGGATCTTGAGTTCCTCAGCGAGACTCTGGCATTCTGGGTTAACATCACAGAGTGCGACCAAACTGCCATCAGTGATATTTTTCGATCCTTCTATGTGTTTGGCTGAAATCAGGCCGCCACCAATTAATCCGAGTCTGACTGGTTCCATTATGCCCTCATCAGAAAAGTTCGTGCGCTTAACGTCCCATCAGGCAGTCGACAGGGGATTGGAAGTTTTGCTTAACTCTTTAGAACGATTAGAATTGGTGGGTAGAAAAGTGACACCAGAATTGTCTATTTCTTTTTTTACCCTTCCTTTTGTCCTATCAAACAGTACATTGTAATGTACAACAGAATAACGGACGGGGTAATACCTGTCAACATTTTTTCTGTTAATTCAGTAGTGCGAGCTGGGGTGACTATCGGCAGAAACTGATCCATCGAAAGAGATACAAAGAAATGAGCACTATTATCGACCAATCCGATACTCTGGAAGCAACATCTCCGCAGAACTGGAAATTACAATCAAAACAGCGTAAATAGATCAAATCTTTCCTGCACAAATAGAACCGATGAAAGGGGAACTCAGCGCGTGAAAAATCAACACCACCTCAAACAGACAAAACGGAGCGAATACGCCTTCGTCCTCGAGGGAAACAATGAAATATTTGGAACAGGGGCCCTTGCTGAAGTCGGCGCCCATGCAAAACATCTTGGCATGAGGCGGGTTGCACTCTACTCAGATCCTCAAGTCAGCACCCTGCAAATTTTCGATACGGTGTTAAAATCCCTCCGAAATTCACACATAAAGGTTTCTACATTTACAGGAGTTGAGATAGAACCCAGCGACCGCTCGCTTAAGGCAGCGATCCGTTTTGCCGAAGATGACGATTTTGACGGCTTTGTCAGCCTCGGTGGCGGTTCGGTTATCGATACCTGCAAGGCCGTCAGCCTCTATGCCAGTTATCCTCCAAGAAATTTTCTCGATTATGTGAACCAGCCCCTCGGCCAAGCCTTGCCTGCACCGGGGCCGCTCAAGCCGCATATCGCCTGTCCGACGACCTTCGGCACGGCCAGTGAGTGCACCAGTGTAGCCATTTTCAATTTCATCGAGTTGGGGACCAAGGCGGGCATCTCGAACCGGGCAATCAAACCAAGCATGGGTATCATCGATCCTGAAGCGCTGATTACCCTCCCCACCCCCGTGGTTGCTGCCAATGGCATGGATGTGTTCAGCCATGCAGTGGAATCATATACTGCCAGGCCTTTTACTCAGCGTCCGGCTCCTGAAGATCCGGTTAACCGGCCCGTGATTCAGGGCGCCAATCCCTTCAGCGATCTTAACTGTCTCGAGGCAATCCGGCTGATCGGGGAAAACCTGGTTAAAGCGATCGCTGATCCTGATGATTTTGATGCCCGTGAAAAGCTGTCTTTTGCGGGCTTGCTCGCAGGTATTGGTTTCGGCACGGCCGGCTGCAATCTCCCCCACGGCATGTCATATGCAGTATCTGGCCTGGTGAGGGATTTCCGGGCTCGGGGGTGGCCTCAAATTAAGCCGCTGGTGCCCCATGGATTCGCGGTGATCGTCAACTCCCCATCAGTCTTTCGGTTCATGGGGCCTACCTGTCCGGCCAGGCACCTAAAAGCGGCCATGGCTTTGGGATTGGTTGATGACGGGAGAGTACCTGGTGAGATCCTTGCCGCTGGTCTGATCGATATTATGAACACAATTGGGGTGCCAAATGGCCTAACCGGTCTGGGATACAACGAAAATGATCTGGATGCCCTCACTGAAAAAGGCTGGAAGCAGCGGCGCGTAGTCGAGAACACAGTCAGACCGATCAGTAGAGAGGAAATGAGGGAAATCTTTGCAGGAGCCCTGCGCTATTGGTAAGATGGGTTCACTGCGCTGCAGCCGACTTACTATCATGTCGATTTCGTTTACAATAATGATCCAACTTGAGGTTACCCGGAACCTTATCACGAGGGGGCAGCGGTGCTTCATTAAATTATTGATATAGCTCTATGCAAAACGACGATGCTCAAAACATAATTTTCACCGGCTTCATGGGAACCGGGAAAACCACTGTGGGCAAAATGCTGGCCAAGAAATTGGGTCGTGAGTTCATTGACACCGATGACCTTATTGAGAAGCGCCAGGGGTTGACCATTCCGGAGATCTTTGACCAGTTAGGCGAAGTCGCTTTTCGCGAGATGGAAGCAGAAATCGCCAAAGAATTGGGCCAGAGTAAAGGACTGGTTATATCGACAGGGGGGCGTCTCATGCTCGACCCCGCCAATGTCGAGGCCCTGAGTGTCAATGGACGGGTGTTCTGCCTGGTCGCCACTCCTCAGGAAATTTTATCGAGAATTGAAGGCGATACTGACCATCACAGGCCGCTGCTCGACGTACCAAACCCCGGGGAACAGATAGTTGAACTTTTGCAGGAGAGAAAAAAGGGATATCAGCGTTTTCTGAAGATGACGACGGACGAAAAACATCCCGGCGACATTACCGCTGATCTGCTTGACTTCATGCAAAAAAGCCAGAAGCACATTGCGGTTGAGATTCCTTCCTATCCCCATGAGTATATTGTCGGCAACGGCATCTTGCCCTTTACCCGTCAACTTGCTGGAATCGACGGCATGTTGGTGGTGATTACCGACAGTGTTGCAGGGGAACTTTACGCTCATAGCTGCGGTAGCATCGATCACGTTATCACCATCCCTGAAGGACGCCAGAAAAAGACCTTGGCTACGGTCCAGGCAGTGTACGATGAACTCGTTGAGATCGGCTTTGATCGATCAGGGACGATAATGGCATTGGGAGGGAGCGTAATCGGAGATATTGCCGGTTTCGTTGCCGCTACTTATATGCGCGGAGTCAATCTCGTGCAATGTCCCACCAGTCTGCTGGCCATGGCAGACACCAGTATCGGCGGTAAGAACAGTCTTGATCTTCCCCAGGGGAAAAATCTCATCGGCAGTTTCAAGCAGCCATCGCTGGTCATCGCCGATGTGGCCACCCTTAATACCCTGCCAAAAGAGGAATTGATCTCTGGTATGGCCGAAATTATTAAGCACGGTCTCTTGGCCGATACCGACCTGCTGGGAAAGGTGGAACAAGGGACATGGCCCTTAAAGATAGAATCGCTGCACACATCCTATTCCGAGCTTCAGAGCCTGGTCGCCCAATCCATCCAGGTGAAAATCTCCTATGTGCAGAAGGATCCGTTTGATGAGGGCATTCGTAAACAGCTGAACATGGGACATACCTTTGCTCATGCCATAGAAAAGGTAAGCAGCAACACCATTCGCCACGGTGAGGCTGTTGCCATGGGTATAGCCGCCGCTACCGATCTTTCGGTGAGATTGGGACATTGTGACGAGCAGTTAAAACATCGCATTGATCTGGTTCTTGAAAAGGTTGGCTTACCCAATCGAATTCCAGACACTCTCTCGCCTGAGTCGATATTTGAAACCATGAAAAGAGACAAAAAGAGACGTGCCCAGTCACTGAGGCTCGTGCTCCCCCTTCGGGTGGGTCAGGTATTTGTGGCCGATGATATCGACAGCCGGGATGTACTCAAGACTCTCGAAGCCATGTCCAGCCCGGCGGGCTGAATCGAGTGATTGTGAAAAATCGGTTCGTCGATTTGTGCAAACCGTCAAACCGACCGTTGAAAATAGCAGTAGTGAATTTTGTGCTATCGCGAGTCCGTAGTGACTTTAGTGGTAATTACGGGAAGTTGGATGGTGCCGGAGGTCGGAGTCGAACCGACATGAGCATAAGCTCGCTGGATTTTGAGTCCAGTGCGTCTACCAGTTTCACCACTCCGGCATGGAAATTTTAGATACTAAAGAAGGCCTGTTCAGTCAAGCGTTAATCCTACCGTTGATGGGCATCTCAGTATATAAGGTCAGCCCTCATATGACCACCTTAAGGGGTGCAAAGCAGAGAGTTGAAAACTCTTTCTGATTGTGGCTTGACCAAGAAGGACAAGTGCTGAAAAACCAAAGCTGAAAACAAAAACCCCGCTCACCTTAGCTGGTAAGCGGGGTCAGATTGATGTTCTCTAAAGCGCGATATTTACCAACTTTCACCAAGTACCTGGCTAATATCGAGACATTTCTCTTTTTCTTCTTCTGTGAGATCTTCTTTTTTCTTTACACCTTTAAGATCGTCGATGTAGCAGGCATACTCTTTACCATCCTTGTCTCGTACCCATACCATTCTTTGATACTCTTCAGAAATTTTCTCGCCTCTCATGCTCATGACTTTCTCCTTGTCAAAATGATTTATACAAGTCGTAATGCAAACGCATTACCCATTCACCATATTCGGCACTTTAACTACAGTCGAATAACAATAAAGATTTCCGAAACGATAATCAAGACGTAACCGGGAATTGATCACATAGCGGAAGAGATATTACCATAACTTCAACAACCTAGCAAATAAAACCGCTTAGCTGAACCGGGATTAAAAGAGTAGGGCTGAGCGAGCCAGTTGCAGTAGTGAAACTCTCCTTGCTGCCAGGAGCTGCCTTGAACAAATTCATACCAGCACATTATAGCCCGAGGGCCGCGAGTTCTGGACCAAGGTAGGTACGTTCGTTTTCTCCGAGTATGCCGAGCGATAGGCAGATAAGGGTCCAAAAATGAACGACGTGATAGTCTCCACCATAATGGTCTCCGATGTCTTCCATCTGGGAATGACAGTTATGACATGGAGTTAGTACATAACCGGCGCCGGTGGCTGAAATCTGATCGAATTTACGTTTACCGTAGACTCTTCTTTGATGGGTCATGCCAGCCTGCAGGAACCCTCCGCCACCGCCGCAGCAATAGTTGGCACTGCGGTTTGGCTGCATATCAATGAAGTTTTCTTCTCCTACCAGGGTTCGGGTCACAAATCTCATGTCCTCTGCAATCTCATCCCCATAGGCC
>JABDQA010000077.1 GCA_013042475.1 Desulfofustis sp. | reverse complement strand
GCTCTGGGAGATCACCGGGGTGGCCGAAAAAGCTTTGATGGCGGTATCGTCGTTTGTTGTGGTGGTCGGCATGCTGGGCATGCTTACAGCGCTGCTGACCAGCCTCAACGAGCGCAGACGGGAGATGGCGATCCTGCGCTCAATCGGGGCCCGGCCGCTGCATGTGTTCATCCTCATCATCGGCGAGGCGATGGGCATCACCCTGCTCGGCATTTTGCTCGGTGTCGTCATGCTCTATGGTTTGCTGGTGGTGGCCAAACCGGTGGTCCTGTCGATGTTTGGATTCTATCTCGCCATTGGCGGTATCTCAGCCTATGAGGCGCTGCTGATGGGCGTGATTTTTCTGGCGGGTACGCTGATTGGGATAGTGCCCGGCTGGCGCATCTACCGCTATTCGCTTGCCGACGGGATGACGGTAAGAATTTGAGCTTTTTGCGGCGGGAGTCAATTCAGCCCGTGGGGACCCACCTGCGGATAGCTGGGGGCCATCGACAGGTAGTGGTCGAGCTGGTAGATCTCGGAGGGGTCTGCCTGGGGCATCCGCCTCCTGATTTCAGTTAAACGCTCCACATGGGCGCGCACCTGCCACATGGCCAGATCCCTCGCAACTCTGCCGGCCATTTCCGGGTAATTGTCGAGCAGCAGCGCATAACTGTTGACGATATTATCGCGTAGCAGGAAGAGCGGGAGCTCACCCCCTGACTCCTGCGAACCAAGCACGGACAGGCTGGTGATCACCTGCTCGAGTTCGTCCTTTGAGCGGTCCGGGTTACTGAAGTACCACGTTTTTACCTCTTCCAGGCCGCTCTCCGGGTGGGTTTCGATAAAGGCGGTAAGCCAGGCCGCCAGGTTAATGGTCATCCCCAGACGTGCGGCTGATTCAGCCTGTTTCCTGATATAGGCGCGGTCGTCAGGGTTGTCGCTTTGCCCGAGGAAGAGGATGTAGAGGCTGTGCCACTCGATGAAACGAAAATTGGCCAGAAATTGGTAGATCTGTTCCCGTGGAATCTCACGGGCCAGCGGCTTGATCATCGAATAGGGGGCCCTGCCGACTTCGAGATAGGCCTGTTCCAGGATCTGAGAATGCTCGCTTGTCAACAACCCTGAGAAATAGCGTACCCTGTCATCGTTTCCGGGAGATTCGAGCCATTTGTTGCCGTTATCCACGATCGCACGGATAAAAGGCTGATATGAACGGTCGGCGAAAGTGATCATGCGCCACTCATCTTCGCTGCTCTTTCTGGCAAGAACGACGGCGCTGTCGGGGATATAGAGCAGTTTTCTGCGGGTTGCTGAATCGCAGAACAGCTTTATCGGACCGCTCGCCTCTGCGCCCCTTAAGGGTTCAATCGGGGCAAAGACGTATGGAGAATTCTCCATCTCCCTGGCAAAGATTATCTCGCCATTCTCGAGCAACCGGTCAGCGAGTGTTCTCTCGGGGTAGGGCACACAGATGGTGCAGGCCCACGCGGCTGAAGTGTTGAGCAGAACAGCCCCAAAAGAGGCCACCAGAACTAACAAGGAAAATCGCCTGATCGCTACGCTCATACGGTTCGTCACATCACTTTAGATCAAGATTTCCGGCAGGGTGAAGGTGCTAAAAAATAGGCAATGTGGTGTCGAGTGAACCATCGGTCAACTCGGTATCTTTCACCTCGCGCTGAATTGCCAGATAGTGGGAGACAACCCCTTCCTCACCATGGATAGGGACGATTTTCCACTCCATGACGAATTCCGAGCCATCCTTGCGATAGTTGTAGGTTTTACCGTGGAACACATCGCCGTCGTCGAGCTTTTCCTTCAACTCCTTGAGGACCGACTGATCCGATTTTTCCCCTTGAAGAATGGCGGGTGATTTTCCGAGCAGCTCCTCGAAGGTGTAGCCGGTCATTTCGCAAAATGCCGGGTTTACGTAAATAACCGGGTATCCTGGTTCAGCCAGAGTGATCATGACCCCCTGAAAGGAGGACTCCAGAGCAAAACTCAGCATATTCTGCATGATCGTCTGGAAATTCTGGTCATAATCAAAAATATGCTCCAGATTTAAGGTGTTGGACATGACGTATTCTCCATTTTGTTCATGGCTGTATCAAATTTGGTCAGATGTCCCCAGGCAGCATTGCCGTGTCGAGGGTGATCAACTCAGAATAAAAAAGCGTTAAATCGCACAGCCATTCATAATTCATATAATTATGCATTATTGCCGAAGGTGAAAGAGAAAAAATGTTCACCTTGGGTTAGGTGATATCAAACAGGTGAATCGGATAATTGCCTCGGCCCATATCCGTGCAATAGAGCTTGAGGGTCTTATGGATGGAGCGAAAAGCAATCTCCTGCCAGGGGATCTCTTCCGGAGTGAAAAGCTTCACTTCCAGACTTTCGCTACCGGGGGCGCTTACACAATCACCCAGACCACACGTGAACATGATATAGACCTGGTTGACCCGCACGATGTTGGTGATGGCGTAGGGTTTCAGATCGACAATCTGATAGCCTGCCTCCTCGAGCGTCTCCCGGGCAGCGCCCTGCTGCAAGGTCTCACCAATTTCAAGGTAACCCGCCGGCAGGGTCCATTTGTTCAGGGCCGGCTCGATACCGCGCCGGCACAGTAGAATACGACCTTCTGACTCGGGAATGGTGCCCACCACCACGATCGGGTTCTGGTAGTGGATCACCTTACAGGTGTCGCAGACGAATCGCGGCCTGTCGTCCGCTTCAGGTATTCTTCTGGTGACCGGCGCACCGCATTGGGGACAATAATTCATGGTCGTGACCTCGATCTATTTCTGAGGTTGTACCATACATCATTGATATTAAGCGACATTTATTAAAGTTGACACAATAGTCGACGTATAAGACACAGGGCAAATTCGAATTTTTCCACTATATTAATTCTGCGATTGTCTTTTTCTGTTGCTATTTAATTTAAATGGCTTATTGTTGCCCACCATTAAGGTTTAACCTTTTTTAGAAGATCACGCATAGCATCGCGCGCCACCTGTCTTGTAGCACCCTCTTCATTGCAGAGCCCAATAAGATTCTAGCTGATCATAGGCAAGGAGAAGCAGGATACCGCCTGAGTAAGGCTATCTCGCTTTATAAAAGATTCAGATAGACCTGGTCCAAAATATTAGAAGTGACCAAGGTTTACCTGAGCATGACCCGTTACGGGTCAGCACGAGTAAATTCTGGGAACGGTTCTCAGAATACATGATCGCCCTGCGATCTTAGGGAACCTTGAAAAATCTTTTTTGGGGGTCCCAATTATTAAATTAGTCCAAGGAATGGACTACCAGTAGAGGAGTAGTAGAAATGTCAGAAGGAACAGTAAAATGGTTTAACGATGCAAAGGGTTATGGTTTCATTGCCCAAGAAAACGGCAGTGACCTCTTTGTTCACCATAGCGGGATCAAGGCCGACGGGTTCAAAACCCTCGAGGAAGGCGCCAAAGTCGTCTTCGAGATAGTTGAAGGCCCCAAAGGACCGGCAGCCACCAACGTAGTTCAGCTGTAGGATTCCTATTCTTTCTCGGGGGTCGTGCCTCTGGCGCAGCCCCCTTGAGCGTTCACTCACTTTTTCCAGAAGGCAGGCAGAAACACGACCAGTGCCGAAAACATCTCAAGTCTGCCCACCAGCATGTTCCAACTCAGGAACCATTTACCAAAATCTGAAATAAAGGCGTAATTCTCGGACGGCCCCACGCTGCCGAAGCCCGGCCCGATATTCATCAAGGCCGCGATTACGGCGCTCATGGCACTCAGGTAGTCGAGCTCGTCGGAAACCGAGATGAGGCAGCCGCCTGCCAGAACCAGCAGAATATTGACGATGAAATAGCAGACCGCCAGGTCGATGACGCTCTGTTCCACCGCTCTGCCGTTCAGCCGCACTGAGACGATGGACATCGGCTGGATATATATCTTTTTGATGGAGCCGTAGAGGAATTTCCAGATGACGGCGTAGTGCACTATTTTGATGCCGCTGGTGGTCGAGCCGGCGCAGGCGCCGATGAAGCAGACCGCAAACAGAAACATCTGGGCGGCCTGGGGCCAGATTTCGTAGTCTGCCGTAGTGAAGCCGGTGGTGGTCAGCAGCGAGGCGACCTGGAAGGTACCGTAGCGTAGTGATTCCCAGAAAGTGGCGTAGGTCCCCCGGAACCAAAGAATCAGAGAGACAGCCAGACAGAACAGGGCAAGAATACTTATGTACCAGCGCAGCTCGGTGTTTTTACTGACCTCGCTGAAGTTGCCGCGCACCATCTGGTAATAAAGCACAAAGGTGATGCCGCCCAGAAACATGAAACAGATGACGACCCAGTCGATATAGGCGCTGCCATAGTGGCCGATGCTCGCGTTTCTGGGGGAATAGCCGGAGGTCGAGACGGTGCCGAAGGCGGTGCACAGCGCATCGAACAACTCCATCCTGCCGGCGACCAGAAGCAAAGTTTGCACGAGGTTCAAGGCCAGGTAGATGACCCACAGCCAGATCATCGCATCCCTATTCCGAGCGATGAATTTATCGCGGGTAATAATCTGACCGGGGCTTGATTCGGCCCTGAACAGACGCACGCCGCCGACGCCGTGGGGTAAAAAAATGATGGTCAGGGTCAGAAACCCCATCCCGCCGAGTAGATGGGTCTGGCTGCGCCAGAAGAGAAGGCCGTGTGGCAGCGCTTCGATGTCGGTGAGAATCGTCGCCCCGGTGGTCGTGTAGCCCGACATCATTTCGAAAAAGCCGTCGGTGAACGATGGGATCGAGCCGTGGATCATGAAAGGCAGTACAGACAATGCCGAGATGATGATCCAGCCTATGGTGGCGACGAACAACCCCTCCTTGAAGGACAGCTCGTCGACCCTGGGAAAGAATCGGCGCAGGGCCAGGCCAAGCAGAACGATGATGATGCAGGACACCCCGAGGCCGGTCAGATCATCTTCGCCGTAGATTAGCGCGCAGGCGACCGGCAGCAGCATCGAGCCGCCGGTGACCAGCAGGAGTGTGCTCAGCACGTTGCCGATGGCAGTGATATTCAATGATCAACCCTCGGTTGATTTTTTAACCCACTCTTCCTGGAAGCGGAGTTTCGTGTAAATACACTAAATCACAAAACAGCCACTGATGCAAACCGGTGGCTGACAGACGGCCCCCACCGGCTAATCTTTTGTGCTTTCAAACTCTTGCTCGGAATCGGGCTGGGGCTCAGGTTCTTGATCGGGAGCGGTGCGCAGCTCAGCTAAAGCGTCGCCCACCTCAGGCAGGTACTCCTTGAAGGAATCCCCGTAAATCTGCCAGACGGTGCTGAACAGCGCGGCGATGATCGGGCCGACGATTATTCCCAATATGCCGAACATGGCAATGCCGCCCAGGGTGCCGAAGAGGATGAAGAGATCGTGCATCTCGGCGTCCTTGCCCACCAGGCGGGGTCTGATCAGGTTGTCCAGGTTGCCGGAGATCAGGCCGCAGATGACCCCGAGGATGATCACCCCGGTCCAGTTGGCGGTCAGCGCCAGCATTATTGTTGCCGGCACCCAGATAATCGCGGTGCCGAAAGCCGGTATCACCGAAGTGACCGCCATGACCGTCCCCCAGAACACCGGACCCTTGATATCGGCGAAGTAAAATCCCATGCCGCAGATTGTGCCCTGCATCAGTCCGATGATCAGGGTTCCCTTGAGCGTTGCCCTGGTCACGGAGGTGAAACGGCTGAGTAACCGCCGCTCGTCCTCGTCTTTAAGCGGCAGGTAGTAGAGGATTTTGTCGAGCAGCACGGTGCCCATGGAGAAAAAGTAAAACATCACGTAGAGCATGATGATGGTGCCGAAAATCGCATTGATGGTGACCATGGTGACCGATGACAGCGAGTTGACCAGAAAGGTCGAAACAGTCGCCACCGCCTGGCCCGCACGCTCGATGAGCACATCGCGATAGGGCATGATCTGCTCGTAGAACGGCAGTCGGCTGAAATATTCATTCAGTGAGGTGGGCTCGTTGATAAGGCTCTGCACGAAGGGAGTCACCGACTGGCCGACGGTCACCGCCTGGGCGGCGACGATACCCACCAGGACGGACAGTGGGGCGAGGATCAGAAATATGATGCCGACTATGGTGATCAGCGAGGCGACATGCGTGCGTCCTCCGAGCTTGCCGGTGAGCCAGGTGTGAAACGGGCTGAGCATGGCCGAGAAGATGCCGGCCATGAGCATGGGCATCAGAAACTGATGAATCATCACCAGAAAAAGTGCCGAAATAAACAGCACCAGGGAGAGCAGGACGAGGTTGTTGATGGCTTCTCGCTTCATGGAGCGTCACCTATCAGTCCAATGGTTCGAAGCGGTTGTTCTGGTGATTTTTGCCCACCTTGGTGCAGTCGAAAATCGCACCGCTCATGGCAATATAGACACCGCTTTTAAGGGTCTGGACCGCGGCCAGACCGCAGCCGATGTTGAACAGGGCGTCGCTGGTCTTGAACAGGGCCGGCTGCAGGGCGCCGGTGAGCACGATGGTCTTGCCGGTGATTGCCTGCAGGGCGGTCCCGGTTTCGACCATGGTGTCGGTCCCGTGGGTGATCAGGATGCGGGTCTCTTCGGCTTCAGCGGCCCGATCGCAAATCAGTTGCCGGTCTTCGTCGGTCAGATCGAGGCTGTCCTTTCTCAATACCGAGACGATACGATAGCTGATCGACAGGTTCAGCTCGGCAAGCAGTTCGGAGATGTTCGGCGGCCCGACCTCGTAAGTGCTCTTGGCGTCGAAGTAAATTTTATCGATGGTGCCGCCGGTGGTCAGGATGAGAATGTTGTCCATAAGGGGATCCACGTGTGCGCAGGTATCGACAAAAAGCCCCGTGGGAAACAATTGTTCCGAGACTTCAATAGTGGTAGTATGGGCTCCTGTTCGGGAGCGGGGTATACCGCCTGCCTGAATTTACGTCAACCAGTACCATTAAACACAACTCATCACAAGGTGGATTTGATTATGAATGTCGTGGCGTTTTGCGGAAGTGCACGGAAGGACGGAAACACCAAACTGCTGCTCGAAACGGTGCTCGAACCGCTCGAGAAAAACGGGGTGCAGACCGAGCTGGTGGAACTGGCCGGCTCCAAATTGAGGGGGTGCACGGCCTGTTTTACCTGTATCAAGAAAAAGAACGGCCGCTGTGTGATCGACGACGATATGGTCAATGAATGCGTTGAAAAAATGGCCAACGCGGATGCGATTCTCCTCGGCTCACCCACCTATTTTGCCGATGTGTCCACCGAGATGAAGGCCCTGATCGATCGCTGCGGCATGGTCGGACGGGCCAACGGCGACCTCTACAAACGCAAGATCGGTGCCGCCGTGGTGGCGGTCCGGAGAGCCGGGTCGATCCATGCCTTTGATACGATGAACCACTTTTTCCAGATCAGCCAGATGATAATTGTCGGCTCGAGCTACTGGAACATCGGCATTGGCCGGGAAAAGGGTGAAGTGGCCTCGGACGAGGAGGGGATGAAGACCATGCACCAGCTGGGAGTGAACATCGGCTGGCTGCTCGACAAGCTCAACGACTGATCGCAGAGGCCGATGGTGGGTTCCAAACGCACGGGAATCGACATTCTGGTGGTCGATGACGAACAGGTGCACCGCTACATGCTCTGCACCATGTTCAAAGAGTGGGGCTATAATTGCATAGAAGCAGATGACGGCGACACCGCGGTCAGCGTCGTCGAGCGGCGTGATTTCGATGCCGTGCTGATGGATGTGAAGATGGTGCGCATGAGCGGTCTCGAGGCGTTTGCCCGCATCAACGAGCTCAAGCCGTCACTGCCGGTGATTATCATGACCGCCTATTCCTCGGTCGATGATGCGGTCGATCTGATCAAACACGGAGCCCACGATTACCTGACCAAACCGCTTGACTTCAAGCGCCTCAAACTGACTCTGATGCGGGCCCTGGATCATCACCGGGTGGAGGAGCGCAAGCGGGAGACGAGCCCCGAACCAGGAGAGCTCGACACGCCGATAATCGGCTCCTCGTCGGAGATGGCGGAGCTGCTCGAGATGGTCAGCTACGTAGCGCCCACCGAGGCCACGGTGCTTATCACCGGTGAATCGGGCACTGGCAAGGAGCTGGTCGCCGAAACCCTGCACCGCAATAGCGAGAGAAACGCCGAACCATTTGTCAGGGTCAATTGTGCGGCCCTGGCCGAAAACCTGCTCGAATCAGAGCTCTTCGGCCACGAGAAGGGGGCTTTCACGGGCGCTGACAGACAGCGCGACGGCACCTTCATGCAGGCTGATGGCGGCACTCTGTTTCTCGATGAAATAGGCGAGACTTCGGCGGCCATGCAGGTCAAGCTCCTTCGTGTCCTGCAGGAGGGCGAGCTGCAGCGGGTGGGCGGTGAACAGACACTCCATGTGGATGTCAGAATTATCGCGGCCACCAACAGGGATCTGGAGCATGAGGTAGAAAAAGGCAGGTTCCGCGAGGATCTCTATTATCGGCTCAACGTGGTGACCCTGGAAGTGCCGCCGCTGCGTCAGCGTCAGGGTGATATCGAATTGCTGGCCAACAACTTCATCACCCGTTTTACCGAGAAAAACCGGCGCACCGTGGATTCGGTGAGCAGGGAATTCATGGAGCACCTGGATGCCTATCCGTGGCCCGGCAATGTCAGGGAACTCGAAAACGCCATTGAGCGCGCGGTGATCCTGATGCGCGGTACCCACCTCACCGAGAAAAGTCTGCCGCTGACCGTGCAGAAACACTCCCAGGCCCACCCGGAGCGCGCCGGGACCAGACCGGCAACGCTGCAGGAGGCCGAAAAAGAGTTGATTTTTCAGACCCTCGAGGAAACCGGCGGCAACAAAAGCGAGGCGGCCCGGCGTTTGGGAATTACCCGCAAGACGCTGCAGAACAAGTTGCAGAGATACGGAGAGTGACGAACGATGTTCAGAAGATTATTTGGTCTCGATAAACCAGCCAGCGAGTCGTCAGAATCTAACCGCTACGGCATCGATACGGATTCCAATTACTGCCCCGAATGCGGGGAGGAGTATCGGGCCGGATTCGACACCTGTGCCGACTGCGGAGTAGCGCTCATATCCGGAATTAAGAAACTGGACGAAGTGAGGCAGCAGGACACGGGCCCATCCTCCTATTCGATGGATATCTCCACCGATGACGACCTGATTGCCATCCATACCGGAAAACTTGGCTACATCAAGTCGTTGCAGCACATTTTGAAAAGCGAGCAGGTGCCGTCGCTGCTTGCCAGTGAAAATGCGTCAAAGGGCTGAGGGGGCCCCGATCTTCAGTTGAAGGTCAAAGCATCGGATGCGCAGCGGGCTGTGGCTATTCTCAAGAAAGATTTCATCAAGACCACCGGTCTCAGCGAAGATGACCTGTCAGTCGCCGAGGCCATTTTCAGCGTCGAGGCGGAAACGGTTGTCTGCCCTGCCTGCTCGACCCGGTTCAAACCTGAACTGCGGAGCTGCCCTGAGTGCAGCCTGGAGTTCGGCTTATAAGCTCGCTGCGCAGAAATCTACTCCTTCTCGAAATGGATCAGCACGGTGCCGGTTTCCACGGTATCGCCCGGATTCACATTTACTGATTCGACCAGTGCATCGGCGGGAGCGGCAACCGCGCTCTCCATTTTCATCGATTCGAGAATGATCAGCTCCTGGCCCCGATAGACCCGCTCGCCCGGTTCGACCCTGACATCGACAACCATACCCGGCATCGGGCAGTCGAGCACGTTTTCAGTCTTCTTCTGAGACGGCTGCGGCATGAATTTGGCCACCTCCCACTCCCGGGGATTGTATATCTCGAAACTCCTGTAAGTACCGCAGTGAGCCGCCTCGATGAAATTGCCATTGTACTTCAGTCGAAAATAGCTGCTTTCCCCGTTGATGGTGAGTTTGAGCCGGCGACGATAGAACTCCATCGGAGGGGTGACGACCTCGTAGGAGACGCCGTTGACCTGAATATTCCACTCATGCTCACCCACCGTCTGTTCGACTTCCACAGTAAAGACGTCCGCATCGCACTTGGCCACGTAGGAGACTGCAGCCTGGTCGGTACCGGAGACACCCACCTTCGATTTGAGCGGCAGCAGCGCAGTTTTCATAAGATTATCACGCAGGTGATAGACCAGGGTGGTGGCGATGGCCATCGCGTCGAGCAACTCGGGAGCCGGCGGCAACCCCTCGTCCTGGGCCGGCAGGTGGGTGGGGATGAAGGCGGTGGTGAAGGCGCCGCTGATAAACACCGGATGGGACAGCACCTGGTTGGCAAAGTCGACATTGGTGGACACCCCTTCGATGTGATAGCCGTTCAGCGCCTGAATCATGCGGCTGCGCGCCTCTTCACGATTTTGCCCCCAAGTGATGACCTTGGCGAGCATCGGGTCGTAATAGACGCTGACGGTACTGCCGGCGTCAACGCCCGAATCGACCCGAATGTGGGGCCCGCGGGGCTCGGCATAGCGAGTGATCAGACCGATCGACGGGACAAAGCCGCGCCGTGCATCTTCGGCGCAGACCCGTACCTCAATGGCCCAGCCTTTGAGTGAGACATCCTCCTGGTTAAACGGCAGCGATTCACCGGCGGCAACCCGGAGCTGCAGTTCCACCAGGTCGAGCGAGTTGACCATTTCGGTGACCGGGTGCTCCACCTGCAGCCTGGTATTCATCTCCAGAAAATAAAACGACTTGTCCTCGTCGAGAATAAATTCGACCGTGCCGGCATTAACGTAACCTGCTGCTCTGGCCAGCTCGCAGGCGAGACTGCCCATTTTCTCGCGCAGTCCGGGCGTCAGTGCGCAGGAGGGGGATTCTTCGATTATTTTCTGGTAGCGGCGCTGGATGGAGCACTCGCGCTCACCGAGGTGCACGATGTTGCCATGCTGGTCGCCAATAAGCTGAATTTCGATGTGCCGTGGTCTGGTCAGGTAGCGTTCCACGAAAATACGATCATCAGCGAACGATTTTTGAGTTTCCTGCTGGCAGAGCTGCAAGGCAGAACCCAGATCCTGCTCCTTCTCGACCACGCGCATGCCCTTGCCGCCCCCGCCTGAAGCGGGTTTGAGCAGCACCGGATAGCCCACCACCTCGGCTGCCTCACGGGCCTGCTCGAGATTTACCACCGGGTCGCTGTGACCAGGGACTGTAGGCACTCCCGAATCTATGGCCAGCTTTTTGGCGGCGATTTTGTCGCCCATGGTACTGATCACCCCGGCGGGCGGGCCGATAAAGCTCAGACCCGCAGCTTCAACTTTTTCGGCGAATTGGGCATTTTCGGACAGGAATCCATAGCCGGGGTGGATCGCCTGGCAGCCGGTGTCCAGTGCCGCCTCGATGATGGCGTCAATGCGCAGATAGGAATCAGCCGGCCGGGCACCGCCCACGAGCACGGCCTCGTCGGCCAGGCGAACGTGCTGCGACCGGAAGTCGGGTTCGGAGTATACGGCCACGGTAGAAATTCCCAGTGCCTGACAGCTGCGTATTATCCTGAGGGCGATTTCACCGCGGTTGGCGATAAGCACTTTGCTGAACATATTCTACCTCACAGGGGAATGTTGCCGTGTTTGCGATCCGGGCGACCGGGTTTCTTGCTTTCCAGAAACTGCAGGGTGCGAATGAGGCGGTGCCTGGTCGTGTTGGGGAAGATGACATCGTCGATATAGCCCCTTTTGGCGGCTAAAAACGGATTCATGAAACGATCGCGGTAGGCTTCCATCTTGTCGTTGAGCATGGCATCCGGGTCGCTGGCCTTGTCGATTTCCCGGCGGTAGATTACCTCGCTGGCACCGCGGGCGCCCATTACGGCGATCTCGGCCGTCGGCCAGGCGTAATTGATGTCGCAGTGGATATGTTTCGAGTTCATCACCACGTAGGCGCCACCATAGGCCTTGCGGACGATGACGGTGATGCGGGGTACCGTGGCCTCGGAGAATGCATAGAGCAGTTTGGCGCCGTGGCGTATGATGCCGCCGTGCTCCTGCTCGGGCCCGGGCATGAAGCCGGGCACGTCGACCAAGCAGACCAAGGGAATATTGAAGGCATCGCAGAAGCGGACGAAACGGGCCGCTTTGAACGAGGCGCTGATGTCCAGGGCACCGGCCAGCACCGCCGGCTGGTTGGCAACCAGCCCGATGGTCTGGCCCCCGAGACGGCCAAACCCGCAGATGATATTGTTGGCGAACAACGGTTCGATCTCGAGAAACTCGGCACCGTCGAGAATCGAATAGATGAGCACGTTCATGTCGTAGCTCTGGTTCGGGTTGGGAGGCACCAGGTAGTCCAGGGTGGGATCGGTGCGTTCCGGGGGATCGTTGAGATCGAGCAGGGGTGCCTTCTGTTTGCTGTTCGACGGCAGATAGTTGATGAGCTGGCGCACACCCCGCAGGCAAAGGATGTCGTTGGGATAGATAAACTGGGCGACGCCGCTTTTGGTGGCGTGAACCTCGGCGCCGCCTAGCTCCTCGGCGCTGATGTCCTTGTGAATGACCGTCTTGACCACGTTGGGCCCGGTGACGAACATATGGGAGGTCTGCTCGACCATGAAGACGAAATCGGTCATCGACGGGCTGTAGACCGCGCCTCCGGCGCATGGCCCCATGATGCAGGAGATCTGGGGGATCACTCCGCTGGCGTAAACATTGCGATGAAAAATTTCGCCGTAGGCGGCCAAGGCGTCGACCCCTTCCTGGATCCTCGCCCCGCCCGAGTCGTTGATGCCGATTATAGGTGAGCCCACCTGCAGGGCAAGATCCATGACCTTGCAGATCTTTTGGGAATGACCCTCACCCAGAGAGCCGCCAACCACGGTGAAGTCCTGGCTGAAGACGAACACCTCACGGCCATTGATGGCTCCGTGGCCGGTGATGACCCCGTCGCCGGGATGACTCTTTTTACCGCCCTCCATCTCGCCGCGGCCCACCTTCAGGCTGTCGATTTCCTCGAACGAGCCCTCGTCGAGCAGCAGCAGCAGCCGTTCCCGGGCAGTTAGCTTGCCGCGCTGGTGTTGCAGATCGATACGTTTTTCTCCGCCACCTGAAAAGGCGTGCTCCCTCAATTCATAGAGTTCGAGAATATTGCTGTGCTTGATGTCTACCATCGCACCCCCTCCTTGATATTAGATGGTTCTTTGCTGATCTTTGAGATATGACAGGTGGGGAGTGTCCCGGTAATAAGAGAGGCTGGGTTGCCAGGAACCTCGTCCCCGGATAACAAATGTATAACGCAAAAAAGACCGGGTGTGAAGGTGTCAGGTCGGCACTGTAACGTTCAGGTCAATTCGCAGAGGTTCTGATCATCTTTATGCACAAGTTGTAGTCAAAGCTGAAGAGCCCTAAATGCGCGATTGAAATAGTAAGGTTTGGGGTTGATTTTTGATTATCTAATGTAGCAAACTTGAATATATGCCACATTGTGGTATTGTTTAGTTGGATGCACGTAGAATCAGCATCTGGTTACTAATCGTTTCTCCATTCAATTTTGAGGTACCGGTCATGAGTAGATATCATATCGATTGTCGAGATTATCCAAGTAAAGATGTTAGTTGTACCGTCGCCCTGTCCGCCGACACCAAGGAAGAACTTCTTGAAGTCGTCGTAGAGCACGGGACGAAGGTTCATGGTTATGAGGACACAGCGGAGTTCAGAGAGAACATTGTCAAAGAGTTCAAGCAAGGGCCTGCCCCTGCCTAGCACAATCGTTCCCTCGCTGCCATAACTAATACGTTCATCTAGAGCTGCACTCATCCCAATAAATAATTGTAGTCAATGGTGGAGGGATCTCACCCAGTTTCCTCCGCCATCTGTGAGATTCTCCAGCTAATTTCAAAGTGGATTCTATTAAGCGTTCTGACGAGTAAGTGAGTCCCGTGATCTCTTTTGAAGATGCTGGCACCCAGAGAGGGTGAATAAGACAACAGCGGAGTAAGCAACTGCATGAACACTGACGATCACCCACTCGCTGGTTTATCTGAATTCAAGAACGAAGCGGAACACATTGGTGCGCTGGAAAAACGAGTGGAACTTCTGCAGCAGCAGCTCAAGGAGTTGATCGACAGTGATGGCGATCAATCTCGCATAGACAGGGGTGCGCAGGCCCTGCAACTGGCTGAGATGATCATTGATAACAGTCCTGCAGTGCTTTTTCGCAGAAAAGCAGCCGAACAATTGAAAGAGCGGAAAATGGTCTACGTGTCTCCGAATATATCCAGGTATGGCTATCAGGCGGAAGACTTCCTGGAAAATCGCATGATGTTCCGACAGATTGTGTATCCAGGCGATATCGACATGATCACCGAGGAGATCCAGGAATACGTGAGCAGAGGTATCGAAGGCTACAGCCAGACCTATCGTATCGTTACCAATAGCGGCGAGTTGCGCTGGGTCGAGGACCGAACTTCGGTGGTTGAGGACGAGTTGACCGGAGAACGCTACCACCAGGGCATAATAGTTGACGTTCATGAGAGGAAAGAGGCTGAGGAAAAGCTGCGCAGGAGTGAGGAGAAATACAGAAGAATCGTCGACACGGCCGGGGAAGGATTCCTGCTGATGGATGAAAATCTCTGTATCGTCGATCTGAACACTGCCTTTGCCAAGATGGTTGGCAAGAGAAAAGAAGACCTCTTCGGAACAAATCCTTTTGCCAAGGGTACGGGGGAATACAGAAAATATCTGGACGACTGCCAAAAGAAGAGAACCGGGCTCGACTATCGGGAGTTCGAGTGCGAAGTATCATATCAGGACAAAAGGGTTGTGCCTGTACTGGTGCATGCCAACACACTGCGCTCCGACAGCGGTGAGGTAATCGGCAACATGGCCTTTATTACCGACATGACTGAGCACAAAAAGGCGCTGGAGCTTGCCGGTGAGGTACAGCGCGGCCTGCTGCCAGATCAGCCGCCCATCGTACCAGGAGTTGAAATGGCCGGCCGCAACGTTCCCTGCGACGAAGTGGGGGGTGATTATTTCGATTTCCTCTGGGACGAGAGCAATGGAAACAAAAGGCTATCGATCGTGGTGGGCGATATTACCGGTCACGGCGTAGATGCTGCGCTGTTGATGTCTAGTGCACGCGCCTTCCTGCGTATGCGGGCATCACAAACTGGATCTTTGATTGAGATTGTAACCGCCATGAATCAGCATTTGACTACAGACCTTTCGGAATCGGGCAGGTTCATGACCATGTTTTATCTGGCTCTAGATCGACAATCCGGGCAGCTTGAGTGGATTCGGGCCGGGCACGATCCGGCATTGATCTACGACCCGGAAAAGGATTCGTTTGAAGAATTGAAAGGGCCCGGACTGGCTCTGGGGGTGCTGGAGGACTTCGAATACGAGCCCCAGTACTGGAACGGGTTAAAACCGGGTCAGGTGATCGTCATTGGAACGGATGGCATTTGGGAGAGCTGCAATCCGTCTGGTGAGATGTTCGGCAGGGAGCGTTTGATGGAGATTGTCCGTAAAACGGCGGCTCAAGATGCTCCCACTATTCTTGAAACGGTTTTTCAGGAGCATGGAGATTTTTCCGATGGCCTCAAAAGTGATGATGACCTTACCCTGGTGGTTGTGAAGATTCAACCCGATTAGTTGAACACCCTCAGCCATTCAGCGATAGAGACCAACAGATTCATCATCCATGCACCAGCTGAAATATGTTTGCTTTATTGCTTTTCACCTCTCTTCACGTTCCCACGTGTATGTTGCTTTCCAGTAAAAGCCTCTTGTTCGTTTTGAGGTTAATATTGCGGGTTGCTATCTAACTGCGCGCCTGTTTGATTTTTTGCTACACCAAAGTGTGCAGGATCTTTATGGGACCCACAGATGATGATTCTGACAGTTCTGTTACTCGGTAAAGAATTTATCGATTGCTAGTGGTAATCTGAATTACCTTACGCTAGAGTAACCAGAAGCACGGATGACTGAGGAGTGTAAAAACTCTGATCTCAATGGGTTGTTGATTACACACAAGGATGACCTCACAATCCTGTCTAACTATTTCTGCCTAACAATACAGTGGAGGCTATATGATCACCTTACAAATCAACGGCATAAAAAAACAGGTGGATGTCGATTCAGAGACGCCATTGCTCTGGGTACTAAGGGACAATCTTGGGATCACAAGCGTCAAATATACCTGCGGGATAGCGGAATGTGGAATCTGCACGGTGCTCATTGACGGGGAAGCGGTCAGATCCTGTGCCATCCCGGTTAAAGACGTCGGCGCAAGTGAGGTAACCACCGTCGAAGGGTTGACCGAAAATCATCCGGTCAAGGTTGCCTGGATTGAAAAACAGGTTCCCCAATGCGGGTATTGCCAACCGGGCATCATGCTGCAAACGGTTGACTTTTTGTCCCGGCAGCCTGACCCCACGGACGAGCAGATTGACGATGCCATGGATGACGTGATCTGCCGGTGCGGCTCCCACCCCAGGCTGAAGAACGCCATCAAGATGGCCGCCGAAATTTCAAGCAAACAAGGAGGCTGAGCCATGCACGCATATATGACGCGAAGGACCTTTCTGGCAAAGAGCAGCCTGGTCATTGCAGGCACTGTGTTGTCCAGCCGGATTGAACTCTTTAATGCAACTCCGGTGCAGGCTGCCGCGCACACCCCATTCAAACCGCACGCATTTCTGGAAATCGGCGCCGATGAAACGATCACCGTCTGGGTAGGGCAGACCAATCTCGGGCAGGGCTCTCACACCGGCATCCCGATGGTCATCGCCGACGAATTGGATGCGGACTGGAAAACGGTCCAGGTGAAGATGGCACCGGCCGCAGAGCCGTTCAAAGATCCGGTATGGCATGTGCAGACGACCGGCGGCAGTACCAGTATTCGGCACCGGTGGGATATGCTCCGTCAAGTCGGGGCCGCTGCCCGGCAGATGCTGGTGGAAGCGGCGGCTGAGCAGTGGCAGATGCCGGCGCAGAAGTGCACGGCCAAGGAGGGCAAAGTGTTTCACCCGGACGGTTCCAGCCTCAGCTATGGGCAGTTGACCGTAGCCGCCGGAAAACGTGCAGTACCTGATAATCCCACTCTTAAAGCCCCTCAGGACTATACAATTATCGGCACCCCGCGGGAGCGTGTGGATATCCCCGACAAGGTGATGGGTAAAACCGTCTACGGCATCGATTTCAGCATCGACAACATGGGCGTCGCCGTTCTGGCGCGGCCTCCCTACTATGGGGCGACACCCGAGTCCCATGATGCCGACGCGGCCATGGCAGTCAAGGGGGTCGTTAAGGTGGTCGAGTTGGATAACAGCATCGGGGTCTGCGCAGAAACGACCTATGCTGCCATGCAGGGCAGGGAGGCTCTGAACATCACCTGGTCAAAGGGGTCTCATCCGGAGTTGAACGATGAGACTTTGGACGCTCAGTATCAAGAGCACCTGACCAAACCGGGGGCAGTCGCCCAGAACGAGGGTGATGTGGAAACAGCTTTTGCTGCGGCGGGCCAGACCGTGGCCCAGTCTTATAAATTGCCCTATCTCTCGCATGCCCAGGTGGAGCCGATCAACTGCACCGCTCATGTGGAAAAGGATCGTTGCCGGATCTGGGCGCCAACCCAGGGCCAGACCGTGTTCCAGATGACGGCAGCCAAGCTGACCGGACTTCCCATGGACAAGGTCGAGGTCATGACCCTGCCGGCCGGCGGCGGTTTCGGCCTGCGGGCGGAACATGACCCGGTGGTCGAATCGGTGTTGCTGTCAAAAGCGCTGGGGCGGCCCGTAAAAGTGATCTGGAGCCGGGAGGATGATTTTGCTAACGACTATTTTCGTCCGGCAAACCACAGCAGGATAGAGGCGGGGTTGGATAATAGCGGCAAAGTGGTTGCGTGGTCGCACAAACTGGCCGTACCGTCGGTCATGACCAGGTTGATGCCCCAATTTGTCAAGGAAGGCGTCGACCCGGATGCTGTCTCCGGTGTCTTGGACATGGCCTACTCGGTGCCCAACAAGCGGGTCGAATACGTCATGATGGACCTGCCGATCAGGGTTGGGTTCTGGCGGTCGGTGGGCTATTCGTCCAATGTGTTTATCGTCGAGTCCTTCATGGATGAACTGGCCCAGGCCGCGGGAGCGGACCCGGTGCAGTTCCGTCTCGACCATCTGGAAAAAGGCAGCAGACCTTACAACATCCTGGTGCAGCTGGCGGAGCGCACCGGTTGGGGCGATCCCCTGCCGGAAGGAAGGGGAAGGGGAATCGCGGTAACTACCTGTTTCGAATCCACTGCCGCCCACGTGGCGGAGGTCTCGGTTGGACCAGATGGCAAAATCAAAGTTGACAAGATGCACTGCGGAATTAACTGCGGGACTGCGGTCTATCCCGATGGAATTCGGGCCCAGGCGGAAGCCGGGGTGATCATGGGTATGAGCGTCGCCTTTCATGAGCGGGTACGATTCAAAGACGGCGGCGTCTACACCGCCAACTACGACGAGTATCAGATTCTGAGGATGTCGGAGGTACCGGAAATAGAGGTGCACATTCTGGAAGACGGCATGAAGGCGGGCGGTATCGGTGAGCCTGTGGTACCTTCGGTCGCACCGTCAATTGCAAACGCCATATTCGCGGCGACCGGAGTCAGGTTGCGGGAACTGCCCTTCGATACGAATAAGCTGAGCGAGGGATAGGAAGGAACAGCTTATCCCGAGTGGCATATTAGTGAGCAATGGATTGCCGGGTTGCAGCTGAGCCCGGCAGTGTAGTTTGATGATAGAATCGGTTTCGCTTCGACGTTGAAACATGAGTACGGAATTAATTGAAATATATCATGCGGTGGAAAAACGCATACCGATAGTGGTGGCCACGGTAATCACGAGCCGGGGTTCTACGCCGAGGACCGCCGGAAGTAAGATGATCGTTTATGGTGAAGATCGGATATCAGGAAGTATAGGTGGAGGCCCCATTGAAGGAGATGTGATCGAACGTGCATTGCTGGTGTTTGGATCGAAACGTGGAGAGATCACCTCCTATGATTTGCGCAAAGATGGCCTGAGCGAAGATCTTGATCTGATCTGCGGCGGCCAGATGGAAGTGATGCTGGAGTATGTCGATTCGTGCCGAGAAAATGAGCTTTTGTACGGCGCAGTTTGTCAGAAAATAGAAAAAGAAGAGCCCTTTCTCTGGAAAGCAGTCATAAAGGACGTGGATGGCGGGATTGAACTCGAAAGAGATATCCAGCAGGTTGCCGGTAAGGCTGGAACAAAAAATCTAACAGCGGCGCTGTACAAGTCTGTAGAAGGCCTGGTCTTTGTTGAACCGGTGCTGCCCAGACAAGCAGCCTACATCGTTGGCGCCGGGCACGTATCCAGGGAAATTGCCAGGCTGGCAAAACAAGTGGGAATGAAGACACTGATTTTTGATGATCGTACTTCATTTGCCAACCAATCCCGTTTCCCGGAAGCAGATGGAATTTTTGTGTGTCCAGAATATACAGACATCTTCGAACCATTTGAGATAACGCAAAACAGCTACATCATTATCGTCACCCGGGGCCATAGCTATGACAAAAAAGTTCTCGGGCAGGCTCTGAAAACAGGAGCGGGGTATATCGGTATGATGGGAAGCCGGAAGAAACGAACCACCATTTTCGACGCACTTATGGCCGAGGGGGTCGATTCCGGAGAACTGGACAAGGTGCACTGCCCCATCGGCCTGCCGATCAACGCGGAAACCCCGGCGGAGCTTGCGGTAAGTATTGTTGCCGAGCTGATCGAGCATCGGGCCCGTCGGGATTTCACCGGTTGACATGCAACTCGGGGCGATCATCCTGGCAGCCGGTTTATCAACCCGCGCGGGTGAATTTAAACCACTGCTCTCCATTGGTCCCCAAACACTTCTGGGACATACGATCAGCCTGTTTCAATCAAGCGGTGTCGATGACATCGTCGTGGTGACAGGTCATCAGTCTGAAGATCTACAACAGGAGCTAAATCGATACTCTTGCCGCTCCGTCCTTAATGAGAATTTTTCCAATGGCATGTTCTCTTCTGTACAGGTCGGCGTAGAGGCCCTGGATACTTTAAGTGATGCGTTTTTTCTGCTTCCGGTGGATATGCCCTTGGTGCGGCAGGAGACGATAATCAATTTAATGGAGGAGATGGAGCAGGATCCCCATTCGCTGGTTTTCTACCCAGAGTGTCAGACGCGACGCGGACACCCCCCACTCATCAGGCGCGACCTGGCTGCTGTGATTCTCAGCTATGATGATCAGGGAGGATTGCGGGCCCTGCTAAGGAGATACCGCCATAAATCTCGTAACGTGGTGGTCGACGATCCCTATATTTTACTGGATGTTGATACCCAGAACGACCTTATCCTTCTCGAAGACCACTTTCTGAACAAACCATTGTGAGAGAGCCCAGGAATAATTACTTCATTTCCAATGGCAATCTCTTAAAGATGTCATTAAATGCAAAACGCGAGGCCAGGCAGATGTGAAAGGGTGCGCCTGTCATTGGGTGTGCTAGTGCTTGAACCAGGAAGTGGCTGGTGACGGTAACCAACTTCTGCCTGCCGGAAATCAGCAGACCCGTCAGGTCATTGGGACAGGACGGACTTGTAGAAAGGGGCATCGAGAGAAAAACTGTGAAGCAATTTCATGGCGAACAGGGGGGGGGGGGTTG
>JABDQA010000075.1 GCA_013042475.1 Desulfofustis sp. | reverse complement strand
GCTCAACATCGAGTATATGGGAAAACTCTCCGGGGCCGAAGAATTTTTCGAACACATTGGCCTCTTCCGTGCCAATTCAATCACTCGCATCGGCAATGGCAATAGAGGAGGCATAGAGCAGACGGCGCATGAATTTAGCTGCCTCGGTTTTACCTTCGATATAGCTGGGTTCCATGAGACCCATCAGGCTCTGCACACCAATTTCGAGATCGGCTTTGGCCATACCGTCGCCTCGCACATGAACAGATTCATCAAATAATTTTAGTGCCTTAACACGAAGTGGACTGAACGGGTGGGTGGAGAACCAGTCTTCTTTAGGGGCGCTGATGCCCGGTTCAGCATCGGCCACCTGCATATCGTCGATCTGATGCAGAAAATCGTCGAGGTTGAAGCTGATCGTTTTGCCGGTCAACCCAGACGCCAATTTGAAAAGCGAGCGGGCAACACTATCTAAATCCTTGGTGCAATACGCCCCCGCCCGATCGGCGGAAATCTCAGCGTACCTGGACCAGGCGAACAACTCCAGGGCCAGGCGAGGGTCAGGCTTGGCGTCGCCGCCAAGCAGGTAGCCGATGGGAATATCATGGTGCCCGTAAATGTGATGCCCAAGCTCGTGGCCCATCACGAAGCGCAGCTCTTCGTGGCTGAACGATTCGAGCAGACTCGAGGCGAACATGACAAACAGCCGGCCATCCTCCGGCTTGAAACACATCGCGTTGAACTGGGGGCTGGCAAAGACATACAGCTCCAGCGGAATTTTCAATCCCAGCAGCTCAATACATTCATCTGCGATTTCGTGAATGTCTGACGCCATTCCGCTGCTCAAGCGCACGGAAGATGACAGCAACCGCCTCCTGAGCCCCATGGGTTTTCTCTCCTGCATCTTCTCCAGCTTTTTCTTGATTCGTTTGACATCGTGATGCTCGAGCAGTTTTTCACTTAGTTCCAGGTCGTTCTGGCATCGTATGGATTGGGCGATCATGTCTGTCTCCGCAGGTTGTGAGAGGCCGGTACCGTGGCCTGGATGGAACACTCCTGTTCGATAGAATACCACATGATTCACACTGCTTAAAACATATCTGCCGGGCACAGGCATATCCCGCACTGATTTGCGGGTGTCAGTTGTGTGCGTCAACTTCAGCAAATTG
Organism: Desulfofustis sp.; assembly: GCA_013042475.1. GTDB lineage: Bacteria > Desulfobacterota > Desulfobulbia > Desulfobulbales > Desulfocapsaceae > JABDQA01. Next base: position 3,358 of record JABDQA010000075.1, on the reverse strand, counting down.
ATAGCCACCGACCCTATTCGCTGTCGGTGGAATCATTATATCTTGATTAATTATCATCTTTTCCTTGAACCTTGGACTTATCGCCGCTATCTTCTGTCAAAATTCAAACTAGAAGCCATTTTCTGCAACCCTTTGGAATAAATTTCAGCCCCTGAATCAAGGAGAGATTCATGCCCAGACTCACTAAAATAGTGGCCACCATCTCATCGCTCAACTGCTCGGTCGAGTTTATCCAGAGCCTCTACGAGGCCGGGATGAATGTCGCCCGATTGAACACGGCCCACATGAGCCATGACGACGCCAAAGTGGTTATCGACAATATTCGCGCCGTCTCGGACAAGATCGGCATACTGCTCGACACCAAGGGCCCGGAAATAAGAACCAACCGCGCCATTGACCCACTTGCGGTCAGGTACGGCGATGCAGTTCGCATCAGCAGTGAGCCGGGTAAGTCTTCCTACAGCGACATCATCTGCGTCTCCTACCAGGGTTTTGTCAGGGATGTGCCGGTGGGTAGCTCGGTGCTTATCGATGACGGCCATATCGCCCTTGCGGTCCTCGAAAAAGACGAGCGCTATCTTTACTGTTCGGCAGAAAATGATGGTGTCATCCTCGAGCGCAAGAGCATCAATATCCCCGCGGTGCATGTGAAGCTCCCGGCCCTGAGCGAAAAAGACAAGGACTTCATCCGCTTTGCCGCAGAAAACGACCTGGACTTCATCGCCCACTCATTTGTTCGCAACAAGGAAGACGTCCTTGCAGTCCAGGAGATTCTGGACGAGACCAACGCGCCGATCGAGATCATCGCCAAGATTGAAAACTCAGATGGGGTCAACAATCTCAGCGAGATCCTGGACCATGCGTACGGGGTCATGATCGCCCGGGGCGACCTGGCGGTGGAAATCCCCACCGAGCAGATCCCGTTGATTCAGAAGGGCATCATTCAAGAGTGCATCGAACGGAGGAAACCGGTAATTGTCGCTACCCAGATGCTCCATTCGATGATCGATTCGCCCCGCCCCACCAGGGCGGAGGTCTCCGATGTAGCCAATGCCTGCCTGGACCATGCAGACGCGCTGATGCTTTCCGGCGAGACGGCCAACGGCAGCTATCCGCAAATGGCAGTCAGAATCATGGCCAAGATTGCCGTTGAAGTAGAAAGCAAGCGGCAGGGCTTTGTCGATGCCAGCTACACAAAGAAATTCAAGGTCGCTGCCTACCTGGCCAAATCTGCGGTCAAGGCGGCTCTTCGGTTGAATACCAAGGCTATCGTCGCCGACTCGCACACCGGCATGGCGATCCGAGCGCTGTCGGCCTATCGCGGCCCCAACGTCATCTACGGCCAAGTCTACAACCGGCGGGTCATGCGGCTGCTGTCACTCTCCTACGGCGTCTATGCGGACTATATCCCCTTGGATCTGGGAGACGGCTCTCCCCTGCAGCAATCGGTCTGCCGCCTGATAGAGGAAAACCGTTTTCATGACGACGATCTGATCGTCATCCTGGCAGGAAGCTTCGGTCCACGCCAGGGTGCAAGCTATATCGAAATCAGCTCGGCGGCGAACTTCAAGCTCAAGTGTCACTGAGGGTGTGTCGCTGTACTGCTCAGTTTTTGAAAAGCAACTCGATGTCGTTTGGATTAAGGTCCGCTAAGCGGTCGACCACGATATCGGCATCCTGAAGATCGTCTTTGGGGTGGGTCGTACAGACGGCGACGCACTTCATTCCGCCTCGTCGAGCGGCCTCTACCCCCACCGTCGCGTCCTCGATTACCAGACAATCGATCGGAGCGAAACCGAGACGTTCTGCCGCCAGAAAAAAGGTGGCGGGGTCTGGTTTACCGGAGAGCTTGGATCCTGAAACAAGCGTCTGGAACAAGTCTCCGATTCCAAGCTCAGCAACGATCGCATCTATATTTTCCTGTGGAGCAGAAGAAGCCACGGCCTGGGGGACTCCTGCCTGATGAAAGCGTTGAAGCCATTGGCCAACTCCTGGCAGCAGCTCAAGCGTCCCTTGTATATCCTTTCTGAAGAGTTCTTCTTTCAAGCCGCCGATATCGCCAACTTCTTGTTCGGTCGCATCGCGTTCAAACAACAGAGACAAAATCCCGTTGTTGTTCATGCCGAAGGTCTTGTGGAAAAATTCCCTGGAAAATCGGATCCCATGATGATCCAGGGATTTCTTCCAGGAAATGTAGTGCGCCTCGCCGCTGTCGGTAAGCACACCGTCCATATCCCAGAGCACGCCAATGGGGCGATAGATCTTCAACATCTTTTCACCATGCCTCGCCGGTAGCCCCTACACACTCCGGATATTGGGCTCCTTTATAAAAATTATTGGTGTCTTTGACTTCTTATCTAGCCAGCCATCCGCTCTTTGATGAAATTTTCCAACTTGATCAGGTCGGCGCTGAAGTTTCGAATACCCTCCGCCAGCTTTTCGGTGGCCATCGCGTCATCATTGAGCATCAGGCGGAAGGTCTTTTCATCGAGCTGGAGGTGCTCGAGATCGTCCTGCTGCGACATATCCGGATACAGCTTGCGGGTGAGTTGAGTCTGGTCATTGCTCAGATCTTCAAGAAAGTTGGGACCGATGGTGAGCCGGTCGCACCCGGCCAGCTGCTCGATCTCGCCGGTGTTCCTGAAACTGGCGCCCATGATGATGGTCTTGTAATCAAACTTCTTGTAGTAGCGGTAGATACTGGTCACCGAAAGGACGCCGGGATCAGTTTCCGCCGAGTAGTCGACCCCCTCGTTCTTCTTGTACCAGTCAAGAATGCGGCCGACAAAGGGTGAGATCAGAAATACCCCGGCTTCGGCGCAGGCAACCGCCTGGGAAAAACCGAAAAGCAGGGTCAGATTGCAGTTGATCTGTTCCTCTTCAAGAATCTCGGCTGCTCTGATACCCTCCCAGGTAGAAGCGATCTTGATCAGAATCCTATTTCTCTCGATTCCTGCCTGGCTGTAAAGTTCTATCAGGCTTCTCGCTCTTTCGACAGTTCCTTCCTTGTCGAATGAGAGCCTGGCATCGACCTCGGTGGAGATGCGTCCGGGGACAATCTCGAGTATCTCCTTGCCAAAATTGACCGCCAATCGATCCAAGATGGTATCGAGCAGCTCCTGCCCGTTTTTACCTGATGCTTTACCCACATTTATTGCGTCGTCGACTAGATGGGAATATTGCGCCATTTGGGCCGCCTTGAAAAGCAGGGACGGGTTGGTGGTCGCATCCTCCGGCTGGTATTGCCTGATCGAGTCAATGTCACCGGTATCCGCCACTACCACGGTCATCTTTTTCAATTGAGTCAGCTTGTCTTCCATGTTTCCCTCTTATTCAATTAATCAAATATTATTAATGA